>DAOURD010000382.1:0-2598 GCA_030625295.1 Desulfobacterales bacterium
AAACATCTTTCCTCCCTCCCCTGGCTTGCAATTCATAACAATGAGCTCTTGTCGAATTGAAAGCCTGATCGTATCCGGACCTTGAAAAATCGAGCAGCCCGGTTTTCTCGTAATGCGAAAACCTTTCAATTTTGGCTGATCCTCCATCTAATCGAACCAAAACCCATCGATTCTTGATGGCTATGATCGTTACATGTTCAGGCGTCCACTGTTGACTCAGGAATCCGGGTGAAGCGTTCTTCAAATGCAGATCGGAAGGGTGAACAGGAGGCGGAATTTCAGAAATCGCTCGTTTTCTTGGTCAGTTTGCGCAGCGAACAGGATCAGTTGGCCTGCTGTGGTGGATTAGGAGTCAGCCTTCCCTATTGAAGATTAAGCAAGGAATTTGAGGTTCATCTATTCACCCCAAAGATTGTGGGTCGTTGGTTTGCGGAATAAAGCAAAAATCGCGGATAATTGTCCCGAGCAAATAAGATCGAATATCCTATTCTTGAACGGTGTCCACTTTTTCGCCACAAAAATCGCCCCGAGCGAGAGTCGAAGGGCAACCGAAAAAAGGTCAGTTTCATGTGAAGCGTACGCAAAAACCATGCAAAATCAGCCTGTTAGAGCATTTTTCTCTTATTTTCAACTGGTTAGCGGTAAATACGCGAAAAACTTGACCCGGGATTTTGGGTATTTAAGGTTGATGCCATTATCCCTTACACAAAACTGGTGGAAGTCTCGCCTGTCTTCGTATCCGATCTCGATCTTGGGGGGCTCAGCCCCTCCCATAAACTTGATGGCATTTACAAGCAGATTCTCAAAAACCTGATAGATCCTTTCTCGATCACAGCATATGGTGGGAAGGTTGTCTGCCACAACAAGCTTTGTCCCGTTCTCGTTCAGCCTGTCCTGAAGGCCTGAGGTTACATCGTTCACTATTTCAAGGGAGGAAACGTCCTCAAACTCAGAAACAACCCGGCCGATTCGTGACAATGCCAGGAGGTCGGAAACCAATACCTCCATTCGACGGGCACTGGCCTTAATCTTTTCAAGGTATGCCTGGCCCTTTTCCCCCAATTCTTGTTCATAGTTCTTCAGCAGCCGGGCAGAAAATCCATGGATGGCAATGATGGGGGTTTTCAGGTCATGGGAGACAACATCGACAAAGCTCTTGAGTTCCTCGTTTATCTTTCGGAGTTCTTCATTTATCTTTTGGAGTCCCCCCGCCATCTCAAGTCTCAAATCATCTCGGAGAAGCCAGTTGGCCAATTGCTTGACAAAGGCAAGTGAAACACGAGGATTGTTCCTTAAAATCCGTTCAAATTGATCCATGGGAAGGACAGTAAGGCAGGTTTCTTCCATAGCCTCTACATACGCGGACCTGGGCTCTCCAGTTAGAAGGGCAATTTCGCCGAAACTGTCGCCAGGACCTAGCTGGGCCAAATTCGTCTCCACGCCTTCTCCGCTTTTTCTGAATACTCTGACTTTGCCGGAATTAATGAAGTAATAGCTGTCGCCCGGGTCGCCCTGTCGAAAAATAATAGTGTGGGCAGGCACAACCCTGTCTTCAATCATCTGTTCAACCTCATATAATGTCTCTCCGGGTATATCAGCGAAGACGGGGGTTTCTGAAAGTCTGTGTTCTTTCTTTTTATTTCGACTCATAGTGCATTGCCCTAAAAAAACGTAACGACAAGGTCATGAATTTGCCTCCAACATGTCGTTGCCTTAATGAAGAGCTATCATTAGCATGTGGGTTTCAGAGTCTTTTGGCAAGTCTGGCTCTTAATGAACTCCGCTACTTTTTCTCTGATCTTGTTGCCCTCAAACTGGTATTTTACTCTGTGATCTGCCTCCCTGATAATCCTGCCCACAAAATCTCCGCTACCCAATATTCGCTCATCGGTAAATACCCGTTCATTGTGTCTTGGCATGGACAATACCTGTGACCAACCTCCCAGTGACCGCACTAAACCACCCCCTACTAACTCAGGGCACCCTCCCTGCCCAACACCTTCTTCAACATATTGACGATAGGCTCTCTTAGCCTCGCCCTCTTTCTTGCCAAACCACGACAAAACGTAATCCCGGCCCTGCCACTCATGTTTGATTCTGCCCATCACCACGCTATGGCCACACCAGCGGTACCTGTCAAGTTCAGACATAGTCTTTACCACCTTGGCCCTTATCGGATTTACCCTGTTAAATAATTTCCCCTCTTTTGTGCATAAGTTATCGATAAGATAAATGAATCAAGTTTAGCTGTTGCGCTTATCTTTCTATTTAACAGGGTGAAGGTGGATGTAACGTACAAGGCCCCGAAAATAGGCATCCTCATCACAAACTATCGATTTGCCGTGCCCCGTTAAATCAGAATGGTATAATTTGATAATGTGGGAGGACAGGGAATCAGGGCAAAGTCCGGCATGGTATTTTGAAACGATGATTATTTAACTGGGGTAACGGTTCTGGAAAAGTCGGAGATCCGCCTCTGGAGGGATGACCATGACGCTTATGGCGGCGATTGTAAGCGATTGCATGACCTGTAAGAAATCGACGCATAAACCTTGACAAACCATGTGTACCACTACGCAAAAGGATGTGGGCGTGATT
>DAOURD010000220.1:0-4107 GCA_030625295.1 Desulfobacterales bacterium
AATTTTCGGACCTTTCTCTTGATTCAGGGTTGCCAGAAGGCGGGCTTGCCAAAAGTTGGGCCAATTCATTGACAAAACTTATGATTTGCGTTACATATCCTCACTCAAATCGGTCATTTCGCGTGTAAAGATCGTGGCAAGAGAGTTGTACTCGGATTCTCCCTGTTGCCAGTTTCGATTCTGCAAGGAAATCTGTGTTTTGACAACCCGTGTTTTGAGATACAGATGTCAAATGGACATCTTTACAGTCCCTTTTTGGTTCCCTGATCGGGTGTTGTGTGTTATCTATACAGCGTTTCGGGATGGGATAAGTAGCGGTAATGGCAAGCTATAGATTCTAGTCGCAGGAACAGATCTCAACATATTGTGGTAGCCATCACATGATGGCTAAGCGCACGTCCCAGGAGACGCTCCATCTTTTGCTGTCTTTTTGATATCTGAGACAACATTGTTTGATCCAGGTTGTACCAATCGCCGTCCCTCTCTGACCCATTGACAAATTCACAACTCAAGAGTATGAAAGTTCAGCATAAGACCACCCTTAGACCAGTGGCAATTGTGCCGGCTCTAGAATAACGGGGTTGAGCGTTCCAATTCAGATTTGTGGAGGTTTACAATGAGAACCATTCGGCGATTGGCCAAGCCTGTGAGTTTTTTTGTGACAGTCTCCATGCTGTCACTTGTAGTCCCGTATCAGTCTTCTCTCGCCGCCATGATCGGCACCGAAACAGCGCTTGATATGGCCCGGGGCCAGGAAGCACGTGAGTACCTCAAAGCGGTTATAGCTCGCGAAGACGTACAGAAAGCACTCACGGCCCAGGGTATCGATCCAGAGGAAGCGGAAAGACGGGTTGGGGCGCTCTCTAATGCAGAGGTTGTGCGTCTTGCGAAAAAGGTTGAGAAACTTCCTGCCGGAGGCGGCCCTTTAGGCGCTATCATATTTGCCGGACTTTTTGTTTTTGTTGTTCTATTGATTACAGACATCTTGGGATACACTGATGTGTTCCCGTTCGTAAAGAAACATGCCGGTAACAAGAGCTGACTTCAGCTCCGAGTTTTATCGCGGTCGATCCAACCAATTTCGGGCATGCTTCGCATTTTTGCTATTCGTCTCGATCAATCTCATGTTCATTGGTTGCGTCGCCCCGCAAAGAAAGTGGCCGCAGCCTGGTGAACATCTCCCCTCCAGGCATGATTTAGAATCGGTGCCGTTTTATCCTCAGAAAGCCTTCCAGTGCGGCCCTGCAACACTCGCCATGGCGCTTGCCTGGTCCGGGATCCGTGTAGATACGCACACGGTTGCACCGGAGGTATTCACGCCATCGATAGAAGGGAGCCTCCAGCCTGCAATGATCGCAGCAGCTCGCCGGCACGGCACAATCGCCTATCCTATTTCCGGCACGGCTGCCATGCTCGCGGAAGTTGGCGCTGGCCATCCTGTAATAGTATTGCAGAATCTTGGACTTTCCTGGAAGCCGGTCTGGCATTATGCGGTTGTTGTCGGATATGACCTCGATCAAAGGATAGTGATAGTTCATTCAGGGAATACGCCACGAAAGCGACTTTCCCTTCGAATCTTTGAAAATACCTGGGCACGAAGTGGCCACTGGGGCCTCTTAGTCCTGCCACCCACCCGACTACCCGCCACAGCTACCCACCATGATTTCGTTTCAGCAGTAGTTGGCCTGGAGAAGGCAGGGCAATGGCAAGTGGCTGTCCAGGGGTACAAAACTGCGCTAGCCCGTTGGCCTGACAGCCTGGGTGCTCACATAGGCTTGGGCAACAGCTATTATGCACTGGGTGACAAGAGCTCGGCCGAAGCGGCTTTCCGGCAAGCAACTCGTCGATTTCCAACCAATGGGGCGGCGTTCAACAACCTGGCTCAAGTGCTCTGGGAACTGGGAAAACACCAGGAGGCTTTGGAAGCCGCGCGGCAGGCGGTGAAACTAGGAGGGCCGCTGGTTAACACTTACCGTGAAACCCTCCAACAGATTCAAGCAGGAAAACGCTAGCACCGCCGTTGACTAAACCTTATTCGCCTTAGATTCTCGAAATACATGTGAAGTAGATATTTCTACGTCTCTCTTTCCCTCGCTTCTCTACTTACCACGACGATTTCAATAAATAGCCTCAGGGCAGGATTAAAGATTTTACCGCTTTATGTCGAGAAGGACACCAAAGAATGAGCAAGCCGGTGATATTTCAGACGCCCTCTGGGTGATCGGAAGGAGAAAACATGAAACAGGCTTTTGTAAAGTTAGCGATTTCTTTGGGTTGCGTTCTTTTTGTCCTTTCCTTTAATGGATGTAAGACTCCTGCGGGAGGCATTCTTGTCGGCTGGGGGCCGGAGTCGAAAGGCTGGCATCCTACTGGATCGAAAACGGTTGTGAAAGGGGGTCCCCCGACTCATGCGCCAGCTCATGGATATCGGGCGAAATATTCCTATCGGTATTATCCGTCCGGCTGCGTCTACTTTGACGCTTCGAGAAAGGTGTATTTTTACGTTGAGGGAAACAATTGGACAATGTCCGTGTCCTTGCCTCAAGAGATACAGCTTCGGCTTGGTAGCTATGTGTCCATCGAGCTGGACACCGATCGGCCGTATATCCACTTCGAAGAGCACAAGCGTAGATATCCGCCACCAGGCCAGCTCAAGAAAAAGAACAAAAAGTGGGTTAAATATTAGTCAATACTGGCAGGAAGTGTTAAGAAAGGCAGGGCTGTAGCCTGCTGTTCTGAAAAGAAACAATCTGACAGCCAAAATTTTTCAGGTTTGCGTGATTTTCCTGCAAACTACAGAAAAAATGCTGCCTTTGTCCCCATTTGGCCTTTTTCTTAGGAGTGGTTACCTATGACAGATTCGGACCAGCAACTCAACAAGAACGAAGAGGCCCGTAAACATCCCAGAAATCCCTGTTTTGTAGCTGTTGAGAGCGCCACTTGGGATTCTGCCTTCAATAGGTTCATCAAGAATGTAGGTGCTGGTGGAGTATTTTTCGAAACTCCGAAGGCATTCGCTGTTGGAGAAAAGATCATTCTGACCTTTTCGCACCCTGGCCATGAAAACCCAGTGAGGATCGTAGGCGAAATAGTCTGGAATGTTCCACAGGGACTTGGCGTCAAGTTCAAATACCAAGACGAACGCTTGGAAGCGGCAATAAACGCCATTTATTGACATCGTGTAGCCAGAACGGGCCTTCTCTCATTGCGGTCTGAAATCTCTGGTCCCATACCTTAAAAGCCCCCCTCCAGCTTGTCGGTTGACCCAGATCTGGGCCAGAACTTGACAAAAGTTGCGATATCGGATAGGAATCTTTGAAAAAATCGTCTGTATGACGAGTGTATCTGTTGGCAAGCTACTTATATTTTCGCCTTAGGAAGCCAACCTCCATCTGTGATTTGCTTGTTGGTTCCCATTGGGCCAATGCATTCCATTGTGTATCGGTCCTTGATCTTTTATAATTATAGGAGGGTGTCCCATATACATTGTGAAGAAATGTAATCGCCCAAAAGGGAGGTAAGTGTAATGAAACCATTAAAATTGTGGGTTTGCATTGTTTCATCCTTCTTTATGTTCATGTTCGCGGCCTGTGGCGGTGGAGGAGGAGGATCAGATTCAAGTGAGACAGGGAGCAGCGATACAGGAACACTGGACTTGAGCCTTTCAGATACTACGACTGATGAATACAAGGCCGTGTACGTTACAATAGATGAGGTGCAGGTTCATAAGAAAGGAGGCAATTGGCAACTAGTTGCTTCTCCAAACAAAACGTACAATTTATTAAAACTTGTAAATGGTGTAAGGGAAACATTGGGAATAACAGAGATAGAAACAGGCGAGTATACCCAGATGAGGCTGATAATTGGTGAGAATCCTGATAATGGCGACGATGATATCAATATTTTAGACGAAGAGCATCCATATGCGAATTATGTTATCGACAAATTGGATACTTATATCGGCAAAACAGATTACTATCATGAGTTGAAAGTTCCAAGCGGGCTTCAGACCGGCATCAAAATAGTTCATGGGTTTAACATCAATGAAAACGAGACGACTGAATTGATTCTGGATTTCGACGTGCTAAGGTCTATCGTAAAGGCAGG
>DAOURD010000122.1:0-5262 GCA_030625295.1 Desulfobacterales bacterium
TCTTGGCGCCCGCATCCTTGATAAGTGTAAACCGAGGAATGAAGGATGCCCGCGATTTTATAGAATTCGCCGCCTTCTGCGGGACTTTTCTGACAGGATTTACAGGATTTACATGGTTTTATCCTGATCATCCCTGGCCCAGACCTGGCTTTCGAATGAAACAGCTTATTCCTCGGCTGTCGCGCCAGGGCAGGCCTGTTTATCCCGTCAACAAAAAATTAGTTAACGTACCACCAGGACCGAACACGGGGCGTGCGCCACTACCCTTCCGGCCACACTCCCTACCAGGAATCTGTCGAGTCCCGTGATGCCTCGATGGCCCATCACAATGAGATCGGTTTTTGATTCCTCGGCATACTTCACAATGTTGTCTGCCGGAGAGGCCCCTATCTCAACTCTGGTTTCGGGCTTAAGGCCTGCTTTTTCAGCAACCTCGCTCGCCTTGTTCACAGCCCTTCTCGCCTGTTCCTTGAACTTGTCAGCATAGCTGATGGGAATCTCCTCCACGTCCTGGAACTCCAGGGCCACGGACATCACGGTCAATTCCGCTCCTTCTTGCTTAGCCATGCCGATGGCCTTGTCGAGCGCCTTTAACGCAAACTCGGAATTGTCCACCGGAACCAAGATTTTCATACCTTTTCACCCCTCCTTTCTTTGCTGGATTTTGCGATATACGTACTTTGGTAGAATTTGGAGAGCAATATGTGTGCCACCTACCATAAAATCTCTTGACGAATGCCAAAGAAGGTGATAATCGAGCCAGTGCAAGATCTTGCGAGAAAGCGTTTGAGATAGCAATTATCGTGTAACATCTCAATAAGTCCGGGTAATGTTTCCTGGATTCCCGCCTTCGCGGGAATGACAGGCAATAAGCCACCACGCCTGGCGTCGTCATTCCCGCGAAGGCGGGAATCCAGACAGTAGCAAAACATTTCACTCCCCCGAACTTCTTGAGAGCTTACATTATCGTGTCTTAACGAAGTGATTTTAGGTGGTTAGACTATGGGTATTTTCAGTCATGACTACACTCAGCTCCCCATCTCCTTGATGCGCCGCGGCTTTAGGACCTGGAGGCTGCGAACAAAACTCATGGTGGGATTGATCCCACCGGTCGTGATTATCCTTATCCTGACCGGCTATATAACTATTTGGTTTTCCGGCAAATTTCTAAATGAAGCAGTCAAAGAAAGCCTTGAGATCCAAACGGTTGCCCTTGCACGGGAGTTTGAGGTTTTCCTCCAGCAATGTAAAGAAAATCTCCTGATTATCGCGCAAGGACCAATTACCAGATCAGGATTTTATCGTTTCCTTGAATCTCGCAACGATACGGAGGTCTCTTACAAGGAATTCGCCTATATCTCGCAAAGTGGTGAAGGGGATATCTTTATGGTATCCGCAGGCGAGGAGATGATTTCTATCCCGGCCGAATACGTGGCCATGATCAGCCCGAGCCCTTCCCTTTTGTTCAATAATGTCGAGTTGAAGAGGGGTGAGTCCTGGGTATCGGACGTAATAGAGGTCGTCTATCCTTCTGGACCGAAGAGTCTGGGTAACCGTAAGGAATCGACCAGAATCATTCGGTTCGTTACGCCTTGTTTTGACGGGAATAACTCACAGGTGGGGTTCTTGCTGCTGTCTGTTAACGCCCGCCATCTTCTGAAGATCCTCTCTCAATTCAATTCGCCCCAGTCCCCTGTGTTCGCTCGAGCAGGTGGCCGGGGTCCGATGTACGGTTATGTCTTTGATAAAGAAGGGTCTATTTTGTTTCACTCAGAGGAGACCCGAGGGGAGCTCAAGAACTTTTCTACTAACGCGGGAGCGCACCAGATTCAAGAAGGGGCGCTTGAAAGGCCTGGTTTAGAATTTCCTTTCAGGCCTGGTTATCTGGATAAGGACTACTGGAAAATCGTAAAGGACGTCCTCGCAGGTAAACACGGATCGATCAGAATGATCGACCCAGGAGAATATCGCAAGCCAACAAACGTTCCCCATTTTCACGGTTATGCGCCCATCCATTTTAAGACCGCACCTGATCGCCAAGCGATAGTCTTTGGCGGGGTTGTTCTGGTGAAAAGAAGCAACCTTACACTGTGGGCCGGATACAAACAGATCGACGTAATATTCGTGGTGACCCTGTCAACGATTGTCATTATCTCCATTTTGATTTTTGGCCTGAGCCGCATCATTACCAGACCGGTTCGCGATCTGGCCGCAGCCGTGAACCAGATTCAAGAGACAGGAGAGTTACAAGAAATCATACTCTCCAAGTATGACGATGAAACGAGCGCCCTGCAAAGGGCTATCAACAAGATGATCATCACTTTGAAAAAACAGATGGAAGACATTAGGCTCAAAGACAAAAGGATCAAGAGAGAAAGCGAGAGGGAAAAGGCACGGCTGGAAGAAGAGGTGAGTGTCCTCAAAAAACGTCTTGAATCCCATGATATTGAAGAGATAGTCGGATTTGGCCCGGTCATCGATGCCTGGAAAGCGGATATCTTGAGGGCTGCCTCTGTGGATGCCGACGTCCTGATCATTGGAGAAACAGGAACCGGCAAGCAACTGACTGCCGAAGCGATTCACAAGCACAGCAGTCGAGCGGACAAACCTTTTATTTCAATAAATTGTGGGGCCCTGGATGAAAATCTACTCCTGGATACCCTCTTCGGCCACGTCAGAGGAGCCTTTACTGAAGCCAGGGCCGACCGCAAGGGGGCTTTTTTGGCTGCAGATGGAGGAACCCTTTTTTTGGATGAGATCGGAATGGCATCACCCAGGGTTCAGCAGTCTCTTTTGAGGGCCATCTCCATGCGCAAAATCAAGCCCTTAGGGAGTGACGATGAAATCGATGTGAATGGTCGGCTGATTACCGCAACCAATGTGGACTTAAAAGAACTGATTCAAGAAGGGGTTTTTCGGGAAGACCTTTACTACCGCCTGGAGGTCTTAACCATCCGGGTCCCCTCCTTGAGGGACCACAAGGAGAATATCCCCGTTCTTGTACGCTATTTCTTGAAACAAGCAGACCGCCTTATGAACAAGGAAGATGTTGGCATCACCAGGGGCGCCCTGGAAAAGATGAAGAATCATGACTGGCCTGGCAATGTACGGGAGCTTATGAATTGCGTTACCCGGGCGGTAGCCATGGCGGAAGGAAAACTCATACACGTCGATGATATTAGACTTGGGGGCGTGGAACCGGTCAGCTTCCCTAAGAAGAGTCTGGTGGGGCAACCAGTCAGGCCTGAGCCACCGACTCAGGAAAGCGACGGCATTCCCCCGGACCTTAATGCGCGACAGAAGAAGGCGTTCCCATTTATCCTCCGCAAAGGAGAAATCACCCGTTCAGAATACCAGAACGCTACCGGGAACAACCTCCCATCACGGACAGCCCTTTACGACTTACAGGATCTGGTCAAAAGGGGTCTGTTGAAAAAGACCGGGCGTGGCCCGGCTACGCGTTATTGTCTCGCCAAATTGCCGGATTCTGCCGGATAACTGCATGCTTTGGCGAGATACAAGCGTGATTTCACCAGCGACTTGATTCCAAAACAATCGTAACGGGCCGAGGCATCTTTCATTTGTCGGTTTACACTTTCTCTCTTGAGAGTCCAAAGTTCTCTGGTAGGCGCAAGCTTCAGCTTGCGTAAGTGATTGAAATGGCACCTTATTTTTCGCAGGCTAAAGCCTGCGGCTACAAAACAAAACTGCTTGTATTTTCAATTGGTTACAGACAACTTGCTACTGTCCAGTTTCTCAGAAAACAAAATAAAAGGCTTGCGCCTAAACTCCTTATGCTGAATCTTTTGGAGTTAATCCCTGGCCCAGACCGGGTTTACCTCGGTAAGAGATTGTTCGAGTGGTGTCGCGCCAGGGCGGGCCGTAAGGATTTTATCTCAAAAAGTGTAAACTACTTCTTGCCTTGTGTGAAGGATGCCCGGGCCGAAAGAAATTTGACAAGCACGCCGATTCCACGCTAAACGATTATCTGCCTTATTGATGTGGCCGAGTTCTTGGACCCGCCATATCAAGCCCGCGCTCCAGGACCATTATGGAATAACGTTCAGCCTTGAAGCGGCCAGCGAGGAAATCGCAGGCCTTGCGCGGGTCAGCAGACTCTCCGCAGGTAAAAATATCAACTGCGGCATAATTCCTTTCGGGCCAGGTATGTATGGCAAGATGGGAATCAGCCAGCAGCCCCACGGCCGTGACGCCCTGTGGGCTGAATTTATGGCTGTTTAAACTGAGAAGAGTGGACAGGGCCTTTTCCGAAGCCTGCTCAACCAAGGCCCTCACGAAACCTTCATCGTCGAGCAATTCATACGGACAGCCGTTCAATTCAAGAATACAGTGGATACCCGCGGCGGACCGGGTCAATTGCCCACCACCTCCATCAGAAATTTTGTTATTAGAGTTCGTAGTTCGTAGGGTGGGCATTGCCAACCAAAAAAGGTGCATCATAGTTGTCGGTGGGCAGTGCCCACCCTACGGACTTTTCTGTCGGCAACGCGCTTTTCCGTCGCGCAACACACGCGGGGCGACATTCACAGAAAGCACATTTTATGCCACAGAGCGCAGGTCAAGGATTTTTCCTATGCGCTCTTTGCGTCTCTGCGGTGAGTAGAAATTCAGGGAAATGGTGGATTTGAAGCGTTTTGAAGCCGCGACAACCTATGTCATTACGCTGATGGTGGCGTATTGCAGCATCGTGTACGAACTGCTCATGGCCCAGACCTTGTCGGCCATCATGGGCAACACGGTCTTGCGCTATAGCACAACTATCGGTGTGTATCTGGCCTCGCTCGGCGTGGGCGCGTTGCTTTGCGGGCACTCAGAAAAAGGTCCGGTCCAGAGGCTCATCCGCATCGAGATACTCTTAACCCTCATTGGCGGCCTGTCCGTGATCATGATGCACATGCTCACTGCGGTGCAGCGCTATGCCGCCAATACCTCCCTTTTTTTTCAGGGCCCCATGGGCGAGCCGATTCTGGCAGTGTCTTTTGTCGTACTCAGCCACCTGATCATTGTGGCCATCGGAATCCTGTCGGGCTATGAAGTGCCGCTGCTCATCGCCATGCGGAGGTTGGAAATACAGGCCCGGCGGGACAGGAACCCCGCAACGGCCGTTAACGTGGTTCTGGGCGTGGACTATTTTGGTTCGCTTTTAGGCGCCGTGCTCTTCCCCCTAATTCTCCTGCCGCGGCTGGGTATATTTTCGATCTCCTACCTGTCAGCGCTTCTGAACGGTTTCGCCTGCTTGCT
>DAOURD010000125.1:0-5254 GCA_030625295.1 Desulfobacterales bacterium
AGGGCCATAAAGTCGTCACCAGCCATCGGAACTCCGGACAGACCTTGAATCTCGACTGGCATGGACGGCCCGGCGCTATCAAGGCGCTCGCCGCGATCGTCAATCATAGCGCGAATTCTTCCATGGTAAAGCCCACATATGACCGCATCACCGGCATGAAGGGTCCCCCCTTGAACCAGTACCGTGGCTACCGGACCCCTGCTGGGATCAAGTTTGGCCTCAATCACATGTCCTAGCGCAAGTTTGTCAGGATTCGCCTTCAATTCCAGGACGTCTGCCTGGAGGAGGACCATCTCCAGAAGTTCCTCAATCCCTTTCCCCTGCTTAGCCGACACATTCACAAAGACGGTATCACCACCCCATTCCTCAGGGGTAAGGTTGTGTTCTGCCAATTGGCGTTTTACGCGCTCAGGATCTGCCTCTGGTTTGTCAATCTTGTTTACGGCTACCATGATAGGCACACCGGCTGCTCTTGCATGGTTGATAGCTTCAACGGTTTGGGGCATTACACCATCGTCAGCAGCTACGACCAAAACAACCAGATCGGTTATTTCCGCCCCCCGGGCGCGCATGGCCGTGAATGCCTCGTGGCCAGGCGTATCAAGGAATACGATGTGCCCTTTCTTTAGAGTTACATCATAGGCTCCGATATGCTGGGTGATGCCACCCGCTTCACCATCGATGACATTGGTTTCCCGTATGGCGTCTAACAGCGATGTCTTGCCGTGGTCCACATGTCCCATAATAGTCACCACGGGTGGTTTGGGTTTCAATTTCTCTGGATCATCCTTTTCAGCATGAATGAGAGTCTCTTCCTCGAAAGAGACCTTTTCAGCTTCGTACTGGAATTCGCTTGCAACCACAGCAGCAGTTTCAAAATCGATGGCCTGATTCAGGGTGGCCATGACGCCAAGAGCCATCAATTCCCTGATTACTTCAGCCACCTTTACTCCCATTCGCCTGGCCAGATCTGACACCACAATCGCTTCGTCGATCTTGACGCGACGCTTGATGGCCTTGGGGGTGGTAATCAAGGTTTTGTCGCCCCTGATTGCCACCTTTCCCTTACCGTGCTTTCGGCCCTTACGGGTCCTGAGAGCTCTTGCGTCGTAGAGGTCCGATTTGTCCAGGATCTCCTTTTTTCGAAAAGTGATCTTTTTCTTGAAGAACTCCTCACGTTCTTCCAACTTAACGGGTCTCTTTTTGTCCTTTTTCCTAACTTTGCCTTTAACGGTCGCAGGCGGCCGTTCTTCTTTGGGAACGAGTCTCAGGTGTGTTGCAGGTTTTGCCTTGCCTTTGACCGGCGCAGCCAGCTCCTTTTTGGGGGTGACATCGGCGGGCGGTTTGGCTTCTGGCATCTTAATGATCTTGGCCGCTCGTTCCTTTTTTGCCTTTGGTTTCTTCTTTGCCCTGGCTTTTTTCGCAGGTCTTGCCTTTTCAGGCTTAGCCTCTACCTTCACGGGTTCAGGGGCAGCTTCCTCAGGCGTTTCCACCTCGGTCCTGGCCGCAGGCTTGTCAGGTTCAACAATCTTAGCCACCTTTTCTCTGGAGGCTTCATCAGACACGGGAGCAATAATCTCATCCGGTTTGACCTCAACCGCTTCCTTTTCTTTGGGCTTGAATCGGATTTCACCCTCCGCCTTGGCTACAGGGATGATTCCTTCTGCTTCCGGCTTCTTCTCGATTACTTTTCTCCGTCTTCTGATAACCGCGCCTTTGATTCGTTTCTCAGTCACAATTTCCGACTTGCCCTGGAAAAGGGCTTCTTTGATGCCAGCAACTGTCTCTTCATCTATGACACTCATGTGGCTTTTCACAGTGATATTCATCTCTATTAGCCTTTCGAGAAGCACTTTGTTGGTCATATTAAGCTGTTTGGCAAGTTCATAAATTCGGATTTTTGCCATTCATTTCTCCCTGCTTTGGTATCTAGTCCGTTTAGCCCGTTGGCCCGTTTAGCCCGTAAAAAAACCAATTAGAGGACTCACAAACCGGCTAAACCGGCTCAACCAGAATCTTCCGCATCCTCCGCAGCATCCTCAGGGCTGTCCTGCACAGACATTGCTTCGGATATATCTTTGTCCTTTCTCATATAGTCTTTTTCATCCACTACCTCAAGGGCCTGTCTGGCCGACTCCAACAGGGTTTCCGCCTTTTTCTCGCTGATCCCCTTAATCTGAATCAGTTCCTCGACAGAGGCGTTGGCAAGTTCCTCAATTGAATAGAAGCCCTGTTCGTAAAGGACATCGGCTGTGCTGGCTCCTACCCCTGGAAGCCCCATCAAGGAGTCATAGCCGGTCCGCATGGCCTCGCTGTAGTCGGTTTCACTCTTAACATCGATGCTCCAGCCTGTTAGCTTAGAAGCAAGGCGCACGTTTTGGCCCCGTCTACCAATGGCCACTGACAGATATTCATCCGGCACAATTACCTCCATAGACCGGTTCGCCTCGTCAATCACAACCCGAGAGATCTCGGCTGGTGACAGGGCATTGCACACAAACTTTGCGGGGTCACTGTGCCAGGGAATGATATCGATCTTCTCTCCCTTTAATTCGTGAACCACACTTTGAACCCGCGTCCCTTTCATTCCGACACACGCGCCCACAGGATCAATATCCGAATCATTCGATGTCACGGCAATCTTTGCACGAGCGCCTGGTTCCCGGGCCGCAGCCATAATGTTTACGATTCCCTCGCTAATTTCTGGCACCTCGATATTGAAAAGGATTACGAGGAACCGGGGATGACTTCGAGACAGTATTATCTGGGGACCGCGGGACTCGTGGAGTACGTCTAATACGTAGGCTCGAATTCTCTCCCCACGACGATAGGTTTCCCTGGGAACCTGCTCACCTATAGGAAGAATCGCTTCGGTCCGGCCCAGGTTCACGATGACGTCCCGTTTGTCTATCCTTTGAATAATCCCGTTAATGATTTCACCTTTTCTATTGATAAAGCTTTCGTAGACTACGTCACGTTCCGCATCCTTCATCTTCTGTATGATAACCTGCTTCGCCGACTGTGCAGCAATTCTTCCAAAGGTTGTCGCGTCCATTTTTGTCCCCAGACTGTCTCCCACTTGACACCCTGGGTCAAGCTTACGTCCCTCTTCCAAGTCTATTTCCAGGCCCGGATCGGTGACCTTTTCAACCACGTTTTTAAACTGGAAGACCTCAATTTCGCCAAGTTCTTCATTATACCGGACTTCCATATCTACCCCGGTCCCGAATTTCTTCCTGGCAGCGGACCTGAGCGCTTCTTCAAGCGTCTTGATGAGAACTTCCTTGTCAATGCCCCGGTCACGACTGACCTGTTCAATGACTCTTCTTACTTCCGATATTAGCATTTTAGACACCTTCTTCGATTGATGATTGTTTATTGACGATTGACGATTGATTCCTTTCGATTGACGATTGATTTTCTTCCAATTGTCAATTGTCAATCGTCAATCATCAATCCAAAGATTGATTTCTGATTTCCTTTCAATCATCAATATTCAATCATCAATATTCAATCCAAAGGTTTGCCTTCACAATTGTTTCATAGGGAATAGCGACTGGCCGGTCATCAACTAGAAGTCTGACCATGCCTTCTGAAAACCCAGCGAGCACCCCTTTGAAGCAGTTCTTTCCTTGCACAAGGCGATCAGTCTTGATAACCGCCAGCCTGCCTTCAAAATAGACGAAATGTTTTGGCTTCGTTAACGGACGGTCAATGCCCGGCGAGGAGACCTCCAGGTGATAAGGCTCGTGCCAGTCCATTTTTGCGTCCAGGATGTCTCCCAATTGATTGCTGATAGTAGCACAATCGTCTAAGGTGACCCCCCCTTGTTTGTCGATAAAAACTCGCAAGACCCGTCCATTGGGTTCTCTGCGATATTCCACGTCGATCAACCTCATCCCTTCTGACTTCAGGAGCGGTTCTGCCAAGATCTCCACATCCGTGACAAATTTTTGGGTCCACTCATTCATAAAAAAAACGGGCCTTTGCCCGTTTCCCATGCCACGGTCTATCTCAATAATCTTCTTGCTGAACTTTTTGAGAAAAAAACCAAAGGCAAAGATTATCGGAAAAAATCCACTGATCGAAGCAGATGCTTGGCTCCGTCGTAGACGGAGCCACAAACGAGACCTTTGCAAAACATCCTCTTTTGCCCAATCTCTGCGTCAGGCTCAGATTTTAATCCTCAAAATACTCAAAGTATTCCTGTGGTTAAAATCCTCGCGTTGACTCGGGGCATCCATGCCCCTCGCCCTTACGGGCAGCCTGACGGCTGTCCAATTCCGCTGTCCTGCGGAATTGTCCTTGAACAAAATTGAACGCTTTGCAAATGTCTCGACGGCATCGCCTCAAAAAGGGAAAAGGGCGAATCCCGCCGGAGACGGGACAAAAACTGGAGCGGGCAACGGGACTCGAACCCGTGGCCCCAAGCTTGGGAAGCTTGTACTCTACCAACTGAGCTATGCCCGCTTATAAAATCGCTGCACGATTTTATATAACGCGGCCACGCCGCTCTAAAATGGAAATTCCTAAACAATTCAAAAATTAATTTATATTCTTTTTTAAAGATTGTCAAACATTTTTCGCGTTGGTGCTGCCGGACAGAAAAATCCGGAAAATCGGATTTGAAAAGCAGCTTGATTGTGATATAAACCACAAATTTAGAAACTCATGATTTTGCATTGGTAGATCCTTCAGTCGTTGGCGAAACGAGGTAAGATTTCGGTTGAGTGAGACGGTTGCGGTTGCGCAACTCGTATCGGGATTCGTAGAGCGGTTACGGATAATCTGACGTCTCGGAAATTCTACAACCCATTGAAATAATGGCCCTTTATGGACACGATTATCTGCTGCCTGAGACATGGAATAATGGAATACTGCAATAGTGGGACAAAAGCGGAAAAGGATCATTTTCTAAACGCTTTCATACCTCTCAAGCCATTATTCCAACATTCCATTATTCCAACATTCCAATTACGGAGCTAAGAGTTGTTGCTTGCTTGGACCAAATTCAGCGAGCGCAAGGAGCAGCGCAACCGAGTGACGACGGACGAAACGAGCAGCGCAACCGAACAACCAATAACGAATGACACATGAATCAAACAGGGATATGACAGGAACCATCAAGTGAAGGAAGGACCACCGATTTTTTCAGTTTCCAAATTTCTGGTTCACAATTCTTCAATTACGGTTTATCCGGGTTGGATGGAGAGACAATGGATAACGTCAGAGAGCAGATCGAATTTGATGTACT
>DAOURD010000355.1:0-2844 GCA_030625295.1 Desulfobacterales bacterium
GGCCATTTCTGGATGGAAACTAGCTCATTTCGGCAAACGCCGAACAATAGCGATAGTGCCTCCTGCAAGAATAAGGATAGTGCCCAGCCACAGCATGGTCATGCCGGGTTTTATGCTAACCTCCGCAATCAGCGCAGGGGGTTTTTCAATATGTTTCTTGGCAGTAGATGCCGGTCCGTGGTAGGCAAGACCAATCGTTTTGGCGCCTGCGTCTATGGTCATGAGCGTCAGATAGGCATCTTCCGGCCCGGGCAGTTTGACCCGGCTTGAGAGGTCGTCTTTTTTCCCCATAATCATCACCGGTTTCAAGCTAACCGACTCGGCTCCTTTATAGGAAACCACGATATCGGCCCCCACGCTCATATCCCGGGCGCCTTTCCTGCCCATCATGGCCGACACATCAAAACCCACGAATTTCAGTTCATAGTCATGAAACTTAACCTCATTATCCTTCTGTAATACGATGTAGTTTTCTGAAGCATTGCTTTTTTTGCCAGGGAGATAATCCACCGGAGATATATAAAGATCTGAAACAAGTCCTTGCTCAATATGGGGATGCATGAAGCGCTTGACCTGACCATTCGGTGCGCGCTCAGAGTATATGTCGGGCTCAGCAATGAACTTAGCACCCTCTTTTTGCACATGCAGGGGAAGGCGGAGACGGACCCCCTTGCCCTCCCTTGAGAATGCCGATTCGCCGAGCTCGAGTTCATAGCCCATTGCGCTCTTAACAGCGCCTTGCTCAAGCAATACCTTCTCAGACTCATCATAGGCAGAGGATGCAACGATGCCGAGAAACATCACACCAACCCCTAAATGGGCGATTGGAGCACTTGAGATTGTTATCTTCTTTCTGATGAGCTTTGCGGTCAAAAAAAGATTCATTCCCGCAGCAGCCCCGGCAAACAGTGAAAGGAGCAACACCCCAAGTGAAACGAGCCCCACCCCCATATCCGGATATCCATTCAACAGGGTGATAATCACAGCTATGATCGCGCCTGCTATGGCCCAGATCATTTTGGGGCCGAGTCTCGAAAGGCTGTTTTTTCCCCAGACCATCAACGGAACAAAGCTCAACAACAACAACATAGGAATCGCCAGGGGCAAATTCACGTACACGTAAAACTCAGTTGACACCTTTGAGGCTTTTTCAAGCACCCTGGTTATAAGAGGCGCAGACGTGCCCAGGCCCGTAAAAACCGTACACAGGCAAAGGAGGATAATGGCGGCAATAAAGCCAAATTCCCTGGAAAAAAACCTGATATTTTCGCCCTTTCTGGGCACCGGGATATCCTTTACCCGGATGACTAAGAGACCAAGGGAGATCGCCAGGAATGCAAGCATAAAGATGACCAGCCAACCGGTAATCCCGAGATCCACAAAAGAATGGACCGAAAAATCAGCAAGAACCCCTGAGCGCGTCAAAAACGTGCAATATATGACCAAAACGAACGAAAGAGCTGCCAACAAGAAGTTTGTCTTGGGCAATTTGCCCAGCGTGCGCTGCAATATCATGCCGTGCATTAATGCGATTCCTGCAAGCCACGGCAAAAGGGACGCGTTTTCCACTGGATCCCAGCCCCAATAGCCACCCCATCCCAAGACCTTGTACGACCAATAAGCCCCAATGAAGATACCAGCCCCCAAGCTCACGAATGAGAAAGCGGTCCAGGGCAGGGCAGGCCTTACCCACCGGTCATATTCTCTGCGCCATAGAGCGGCAACGGCAAATGCAAAAGGAATGGCAAATGCAGCATAACCCAAAAAAACCACAGGCGGATGGATAACCATCCAGGGGTCCTGCAGGAGCATGTTTAGCCCCTGGCCGTCAGGGGGAGAAAAGGGGAGCAATTCAAAGGGACTCTGCTTGATCAACAGAATTGTAAGGAAGATGTGATTCAGGTTATAGATGAGCATTACCTGGGGTTCCATATCCTTTGCCTTGAACATAAGCAAGATGCCAAGCCAGGACCCAAGTAATACCCACAGAAGGAAGCTCCCCTCCTGGCCTGCCCAGAAGGAGCTAACGAGATACTCTAAGGGTAGGTCACGGGACGAATATCCCGCCACATAGCTGTAACGAAAATCGTGATTCAGTATGAAGTACATCAACAAGATTGAAGCTATGGTAGTACATGTGGCAAAGCCGACAAAACTCAGACGGGCCGCTTTTTGTGCAAGGGCATGGTCTTTCCTCAAACACAACACGAGGTAAGATATTGAGGATACGAAAATAGCAATCAGTTCCAACCACAGAGTAAGCTGACCAGGATTGTTCATTGCCCTTTAACCCGTTGTTCGTATTTAGTAGGACACTTGACCAAGAGTTCTCTTGCCACAAATACCTGCCTTTCCGTGTTGTATTTGCCTGTAGCAACAATTTTTGTGACATCATCAAAATTTGCAGGTTTGTGCCCGTCATATTCAACCGGCATCTCGTCGCCACTATCTTCCCGCAGGGTAAAGATCAATTTATTGTTTTGAAGGTCATACTGCTTACTCCCTAGAGCTACAATCCCGGCCACCTGCACTGGGCGCGGGCTCACCCTGGCCTCGCTGACACTCACATAAGTGGTCATGGTTGATTTAAAGGAATACATCGCCATTACCATGGCTAAAGCGATAATAACGGCACCGATGATGTAGGATTTTTTTGGCATGTTTTACGTCTGCTTATCCGTAGAGGCCTGTTCCAATTTCTTGATTCTTCGGTCCAGGACGAACAGATAAAAGGCTATGCCACACCATATAACAAGATTAACCCCCATGACAAAACTCAAACCCTCTTTCATGACGCTTCTCCAGCTTTCGTTATTGGTTATTAGTTAGTGCTTGAACGAAAAC
>DAOURD010000176.1:0-4468 GCA_030625295.1 Desulfobacterales bacterium
GAACATCATGCTGGTCTCGGTGACCGAGCGGACGCGGGAAATCGGGATCAGGATCGCGATCGGCGCACTGGAACGTGATGTGCTCAGGCAATTTCTGGTAGAGGCGATCGTGCTTTCCTCGCTCGGAGGCGTCGTGGGAATTGTCCTCGGACTCGCAAGCTGCGCAATCGGGGCTCCCATGCTCGGGGTTCCTTTCATATTCGATCCGGTCATCATGGTTATAGCCGTTGCATTTTCCGGCGCGATCGGTGTTATTTTCGGCTACTTCCCCGCCCGAAAAGCCGCACGCCTGGACCCCATCGAAGCGCTGCGGCACGAATGAGCTAATTTTACGTCTCGGAATTTCTGGTAATGTCAGTGGCCCGTTGTTAGTAGTCCGTTGTATCAATATTTTCATAGGCTTAGGCCAGATATTAGAGGACCAGAACCTCTTTTTGTTATCTAACTGAATTTACAGCATTTTGCGCTCTTGGCAACGAACAACTAACAACAATCAACGGTCACTACCGCTTCTTTTAAGACTGGTGTTTTTATGAATTGGGTTCATTAACCGTGTGATCGGATACTGGCTTCGTATTCGCGGTTCATCTCCGCAATGTAGCCCTGGTCCGCAAAACTAAAATAGGTGTTGTCGCCAATGATCAGGTGCTCGTGGACCGTGATTCCCATAACCCGGCAGGCATGAATTAACTCGCGGGTAATGAGCCTGTCTTCACGGGATGGCCTTGGCTCTCCTGATGGGTGGTTGTGTACAAGGAAAAGGCCGGCCGCATGATGCCTGAGCGCGGTCTGCACGACCTCCCTTGGGTAAACAATGCTGGCAGTAAGCGTTCCCTCAGAAAGGTCTTCTATAGCGATAATCTTGTTTTGTGCATCAAGGAAGACGACCTTGAAGATTTCCCGCTTTTTGTCTCGAAGGCTATGGTAAAGATATTCGAAAAGTTCCTTTGAAGACTGGATCGGGTTCTTCTTGATCAGTTTTTTTTGAAGGTAGCGCTCGGCAACGGCCCGGACGAGCTTGATCCCGAAGAGGTTTTTTTGGCCGATGCCGTTGATCTCCTGGAGTTGTTCCGCTGGCGCTTCAATCACTGCCTGTAAGGTCTCAAAACGTTTTAGGGCCGCCTTGGCCTGGTCTTTACAGTCCTTTCTGGGGGTGGCCAACGTAAGGAGCAGCTCTATGACCTCGTAATCGTGGAATCCGTCAAGTCCGGAGGTCAGGAATTTTTCCCTGAGTCGCTCTCGATGCCCTTCGCCTTTATGGGATGTCATTGGTTACTTGTCAATAAGCGAGTGCCTAAAGTGAGCTAAAGTGCCTAAAGTTGTTAAGAAAAGGAGATTTCCATAGAGGGACCTTGCCTTCCTTTTGCATCATTCCGCATTCCGCCTCACTCCTTATCCAGTTCATGTTTCAGGTCCCTGGTCATGAGGGTTTGGAGTGCCTCTTTCGGATCAAGATCCTCGTACAACATGCAGTAGATCTGTTCTGTGATCGGCATCTCCACCCCCATCTTTCGGGACATATTATAAACCGATCTTGTGGTCTTCACACCCTCGGCCACTGTACGCATGTCGGAGAGGATCGCATCAAGTTTCATCCCCTGTCCGATCTTATAACCAACTGTCCAGTTGCGGCTCAATTTCCCGGTGCAGGTCAGTACCAGGTCACCGATGCCTGCCAAGCCCATAAAGGTTCTTGGGTTTGCCCCGAGTTTTATCCCCAGACGCTGGATCTCGGTCGCACCCCTGGTGATGAGCGCTGCCCTGGTGTTATATCCGAGGCCAAGTCCGTCTGAAATTCCCGCTGCAATGGCAATCACGTTCTTCAGGGCGCCGCCCAGTTCCACACCGTGCACATCATGGCTGGTATATACACGGAAGTATTGGGTGGCAAAGACATTCTGCACAGACCTGGCCACCTCGGAGTCAAAGGCCGCCACCGTGACGGCAGTTGGGATCTTTTTGGCCACCTCCTTGGCAAAGCTCGGGCCGGAGAGCACCGCGATCCGACTTTGAAGCCTTGGGGGAAGAAGTTGTTTCAGGATGCCCGATGCAGTCAGGTGGGTCCTGTTTTCGATTCCCTTGGTGGCACTGACTACGACGGTCTTTTCAGTAACGTGGTGCACCATCCGCACAACCACAGACCGAAAGACATGTGAGGGTACCACAAGGAGCAACATGTCTTTGTTTGCAGCCACCTGATCAAGATCGTTTGAGGGCCGAATATTCGGAGAAAGGGGAATACCTGGCAGAAAGACCTTGTTTTCCCGCTCTTCAAGTATGTCCGCGCAGACCTCCTGTTCAAACACCCACAGGGCGATATCAAATCCTTTATTGGCCAGCAGGTTGGCCAGCGCGGTCCCCCATGCGCCGGCTCCGATGACACCGATATTCATACCTGCTCTCCTGAGTAGTTATTATAGCTTTTAAGATAATCTTTTTGGGGTAAATGAATATATACTTTTTGAAAATCTTTTCAGCATTTCAATTGAGTCAAACGGTTGCGGTTGAGCAGCTCGTATCGGGATTCGTAGTACGGCCCGCCCTGGCGCGACAGAATGTGGATAATGCCACGGAGAGAAAAACCCGGTCTGGGCCAGGGTTACGGATAAAAATCAACGCAACCGAATGACGCCTGACGTACTGTTCTCAAGGCGCAAGCCGCAAACGAGCAGCGCAAGCGAATAACGTATAACGAAAACGGTAACCCCAAAATGTTTTTCTGTAAGACTATAGGTATAGACTTCCAGAAAAAGATTTTGGCTGCGTTATTGGTCCCGACAAAGTCGGGACGACATACTACCAGTACGCCTTACTCGGATTTCTCCCTCCCGCCAGAGGCGGGACCAAAATCTTTGGACCTGTGCGGTTACTGCAAAAATCCCCCTAAATCCCCCTTTACTAAAGGGGGACTTTCAGTAATCCCCCCCTTTACTAAAGGGGGGGGTGAGGGGGGATTTTAGTCCTATATTGCGCTCCAAAATCTCTTTCTTAAAGACCATAGTTATCCAGCGCTCTGCGGGCCACGCGAGTGATGTAAACAACCGCTGCGATTGTTATGATAAGGCCGATGCCATACATGGCCCATTCCGCCTGCGATCTTGAAGAGTTGCGCGAGCCAAGCGTTGCGAGGTCAGCAGCAAGAGAACCGATATAAACGTTGTTGATCGTGATTGGCCAGATTCCGAAGAAAACTCCTAAGATGAAATGCCGCAGAGAGATTTGCATGAGCCCGAAAAAGTAATTGGAGAGCTTGAAGGGAAAGAACGGCACAAGGCGCGTTAGCAGAACGATCTTCCAACCCTTGCGTGTAAATTCGTCATTAACCAGCTTCAACTTTGAGTGGGCCAGGACGAATCTTGAGGTCTTTTCGCCGAAAAAATGGCGTGCGATCATGAATGCGATCGTCGCCCCAAGAGTTGTGCCGATGACAACGTACAAGGAGCCTTTTAGAACACCGAACATAAATCCGGCGCCAAGCGTCAACATGACCCCTGGCAAGACAAAGACCACGACTAACATGTCGATAAGAATGAACAGAAGTGGAGCCCATGCGCCAATTTCCTCAAGCCAATCAAAGAACCTCAACAGGTGGGATTGCGCGTCGAAATAGATGACCGCTCCGGCGAGGGCTCCGACGAACAAAATGCATATGGCGACGCACCTCTCTAGTGAGAATCCTTGAGCTATCGGGTTTTTCATTCCTCAGGTGCTCAATTCAATTTGAACTCTGCTAGTTTCGCAACCCCATGATTTGTGTCCGTCTCGCAGAGTCGTATAACAACAATACAGGGTTTTGAGCTTGTAGTCAAAGGGCTCCGATTCTAAGAAAAATCAGGCCTTGTCAGCTTGACAGCCCAATTTACCCATTGTAAATGACCAAGGGGCTTTGCCCCAATTGGAACAATGGGTCCGGAGGAAGAAAGACAATTAAATGGCAAAGATTCGCCTTACACCCACAGCAGAAGTAGTTTTGAAGAAACGTTACCTCTCACGAAATAGGCAAGGAGAAATTTCAGAAACCCCGGAATGCCTATTTCACAGGGTAGCCCATGCCATTGCCGTGGCAGACGTCCTATTGGACCGTCAGGCATCCGCTGAGACAAGTGCCGAGGCGTTTGAAGAGGCCCTGACCTCTTTGTCCTTCCTTCCTAATACACCCTGCCTTATCAACGCAGGAAAGCCCTTAGGACAACTATCAGCATGCTTTGTATTACCCATCGAAGATAGTCTGGAATCCATCTTTGAAGCCCTAAAAGAGACTGCCCTCATTCACCAAAGTGGGGGTGGAACAGGATTTTCCTTTTCCAGGCTTCGTCCCCATGGCGATACGGTCCGGTCAACCCACGGTGTATCGAGTGGACCTGTGTCCTTCATGCGGGTCTTTGATATGGCCACTGAGACCATAAAGCAAGGTGGTGCCCGCCGAGGGGCGAATATGGGGGTGCTTCATGTTAGTCATCCCGACATT
>DAOURD010000350.1:0-2899 GCA_030625295.1 Desulfobacterales bacterium
GGGCAGAAGGAGATCCTGGAAGCTGTCCTCTCCGGAGAGGACACGCTTGTGATCATGCCCACCGGCGGGGGCAAGTCCCTGTGCTACCAGGTTCCAGCGTTTCTCAGACCCGGGATTACCCTTGTGATCTCTCCCCTCATCGCCCTTATGAAGGATCAGGTAGACTCACTCGGTGTGCTGGATCTGCCGGTCACTGCCATTCACAGCCTCATGGGGCTGAGAGAGCAAGAAGAGGCCCTCAAGCAGATCGCGGCAGGCAAGATAAGGCTGGTCTATGCCTCTCCTGAAAGACTGCGAAATCGTCTATTCGTTGAGGCAGTGAAGCAGAGCACAGTTTCCATGGTGGCTGTGGATGAGGCACATTGCATCTCCCAGTGGGGCCATGATTTCAGACCCGACTATTTGAGAATCAGACAGGCACTTGACCGCCTGGGCCGGCCCCAGACCATAGCGCTTACGGCGACTGCCACAGACAAGGTTCGCTCTGATATCGTGGAGCAGTTGGGCTTGCGGGCCCCCAAGCGGTTTATCACCGGCTTTGACCGCCGCAACCTTTTCTGGGAAGTCCTTCAGACCAGGGGTGAGAAAGAGAAACTGGCTGTTATCACCGAACGTCTGGCCAGCCTCTCCGGGGCAGCCATCATCTATACGGGAACAAGAAAAAAAGTGGAGGGCGTCGTCACAAAGCTGCGACAGGAACAGATAGACGCAAAGGGATACCATGCCGGGCTGGACGAGGCTGAGAGAACCAGGGTTCAGGAGCGTTTTATGGAGGGCCGTGCTGACCTCATAGTAGCCACTAATGCCTTTGGCATGGGGATCGACCGCGCAGATATCCGCATGGTCATCCACCACACATTTCCGGGAACCATCGAAGCCTATTACCAGGAAGGCGGCCGGGCCGGCCGAGACGGCGACCCCGCAACCTGCCTGCTCCTGTACAGCCCTGCAGACAGGAGATTGCAGGAATTTTTCATTGAAGCGCGCTATCCGCCCCGGGAAGTAGTATTTGCTGTGTACGAGCGGCTGCGGCACCGCCCTGAAGACCTGCTGTGGCTGACCTATCGTGAAATTGCGGAGATGGAAGAAAACAAAGTCTCAGAAATGGCCGTGGCCTCGTGCATCAAGATCCTGGAAGATGCTGGTGCCGTTCAAAGGCTCAAGCGTTACGATAACCTGGCAGAATTTTATCTTCATGCAAGGCCCCCAGATCTCGTCGCCAAGCTTTCATCCAGGACCAAGATCAAGAAGGGCTTGCTCAATTCTATGTGCCGGATCTATGACGAACAAGAACTCATGGAAGGGGTGCGGTTTCTCCCAGGTGAGCTGGCTGCAAGAATAGGTATTTCTCTCGACGCTCTAAGGAGAACCTTCTCAGAAATGGTAGACCGGGGTGAGGCCACCTATATCCCCCCCTTTCGCGGCCGGGGTGTCCGCATCCTCCAGCGTGTGGACCCGGCAGAACTCGACATCGATTTTCAGGCCCTTCAGGTGCGGAAGGCATACGAGCTGGAAAAGCTGGACCAGATAATGGCATACGCCAGCGCCCAGGAATGCCGCAGGGCCTTTCTGCTTCGTTATTTCGGAGAGGGCCTGAAGGGTCAAGGGTGCAACTCCTGCGATGTCTGCCTTAAGCCCGCCAGCAAGCCAGGATCAGGAGCGCCTGCCTCTGAGCCGGTCATGGCAGTTAAGGTATTGAGCGGTATTGCCCGGCTGAATGGACGTTTCGGCCAGGCCATGGCTGCCAAGGTGCTCACCGGTTCAAAGGACCGCATGGTCTTTCAATTCGGGCTCCAGCGGCTTTCCACCTACGGGCTCCTTTCCGAATACACCCAGGATCAGGTGCAACAATGGATCCAGGAACTCATCTTACAAGGGTGCGTCGCTTCACGGAGGATCTCCATGGGAGCAAAGATCTATCCGGTACTGGACCTCACCGGCCGGGGGCGGGAGGTCATGCAAAGCAATGAGGTGGTACTTCTTTCGCAACCCCTGAAAGATGAAAGGCCCGCGTCTGTTGAAGGACCTCTGGTGCAGAAAGAAGAAAAGGAAGTTTTCAACCAGCTCAGGGAGCTGCGTTCCGGCCTTGCCCGAAAGGAGGGATTGCCGGCCTACTGCATCTTTCAGGATCGAACCCTGCGGGAAATCACCAGAGTCCTGCCAAAAACGCCCGATGAGCTGCTGGGCATTGTCGGCGTGGGCCAAGTCACCTTAAGAAAGTACGGCAGGCAGTTTTTGGAACTGATTGAGAAGATAAGAAGTGAGAGTGGAGAAGTGAGCTAAAGTGAGCTAAAGTGCCTAAAGTGAGCTAAAGTTGAGGCCCGCCCGCCAAAGATTGGCATTCTCGGGCTCGTCCAGGCGAAGTCGGGCGCGACTTGACTAAACTTTTTGGACCTGTGCGGTTAGCATTCATCGTGTTTTGTCAATCAGTTGATGGTTATGAGGGAGACGTCGTAGGGGCGGCTTTACGCCGCCCGCCAAATCGATTCGGGCGAGGTAAACTCTCCCCTACGGGAACCCGCCGATCAGAATTAGATCATTCGGAAGGGCTCAAAAATCACCCTAACCGCACAGGTTGAACTTTTTTAAGAAGAGGCAAGGGGCTAGTGACGAAAGGTAAGAGGATTTCTTCTGAGCCTTGGTTTTGTTCTTTTAACTTTAGGCACTTTAGTTCACTTTAGGCACTTTAGGCACTGCATCATTGACCAATGACCAATAACCACCCCAAAACTCTCCTAATCCAAGACCTGGTCGAGGTACCAGAGATCAGGACCGTCATCCAGTTGCAGGACCTTAGGGACTCTGGCCTGCGCCGGATGATCGCAGACACCTTTGTGATCACCGGTGAGGTGGCAGACAACCTGAAGTCCGTGTTTGCAAGCCTGTGCAGCCGTGAGGG
>DAOURD010000310.1:0-3269 GCA_030625295.1 Desulfobacterales bacterium
GCCTCAATTAACCCGGAGGCAGCTCCATGCATTCAACCACCATTGAAGTAATGCTTCCAGGCCAGTTTTCTCACCAGGTCGACGTCAAGAACAGGGTTTCCAGCACTACCCGCAAAAGGCAGAGGAACTGAAATCGGAAAACCTCCGCATGCTGCCCCTGCTATCTTGGGTGCGATAAGGGAACCGGCGCCAATACCTGCTGCGAGGGCTCCGGCCCCAAGGACGCCGGCACTACCCAAAAACTTCCTTCTACTGAGATCTGAATTTTTACTCATTACTTTCTCCTTTCTTTACGTAATCGTTCATTCAAACCGTGTGGAACGTAACCGTAACGCTCCATCTAAATATGGGGTACGCATGTTGACAATCCGACACAACCTCCTTTAACTGATTAAGATACCCTGAATCACCCCCTTTTCTTGAGATCTATTGATCCGAACTTAGGGGCTTCGCCCCAATTGGAATGTTGGAATAGTGGAATGTTGGGTTTAAGACCCGCCTGCCACTGCGAGGCCCGCCCGGCATTCGCCTGAGGCCTGCCCACTTGCCAAGGCCTCGCGAGACAGACGGGCAAAGCCGATGGCGGACGGGCACGAGCGGGCAGGGGATTTTGGTTTTTTTTCTTTTACATCATTCCATTATTCCATCATTCCATTATTCCCTGATCGAATTTGCAATAGTGCCAATAAATATCTATAACTTCAATAGGTTGTAGAAATTCCGAGACGTAATGATCCGGTGAACTGCTTGTTGCATGTTCCGCCCCGTTATCTTTGATTACCTTAAGACGAGCAAATTGAACTGACGACAGAGCACCTTTTTGGTCACCTTGCCCAGTCGATTTCTCTTTCGCTTTTCGCTTGAGGAGCAAATGATAAGACCATAATCCGGTGCCATTTCGAGAATCGCATTGGCAGGCTCCCCGGTCAGGACTTTCCGAGTCACCTTCAAAGAGCCCGCTGACCATTCATCAATCATGGAGGAAATCCTTTTAGAAAACTGAAAAGTTGGGTCAGCGCTTCTAAGTATCGTTAGGACCTCAATCTCACTCTTCATTCTGGTTGCTATGACTCGGACCAGCCCAAAGGTTGATTCAGGGGGGCCCTTCTTTCCAACACACAACAATAGGGGTTGTCCTTCTTCAAATTCCTTGCCTATCACCATGACCGGGCAGGGGGCCTTCTGGGCAACACTCAGAGGAATGTGCTCAATATCATACCAGCGACATTCACCAGCATGGCGTATCCCCAACATGATAAGGCTATAATGGCCTTCCTCCGCTTCTCTGAGTATCTCTTCGTGAGGGAGGCCCTCCCTGATTTTAAGATGAGCGCTGCTTTCAGAACGTAGCTGGACCGTTCCCTCTTCAAGAACACGGCCGCCAAGATGAATCAAGGCTCTACGCGGCTCTCCCACCTCTGTCTTGTTTTCCCTGTACCCACGAGCTTTTTTAAACACGTCTTCTGCCTCATGGAGATACCTCATCTCCGGGAGTTCTTCCCTCCAGTTGGCAAATATCTCTGTCGCCTTCGATCGAATGTTGTAACCGCGAGTATGCTTTCTATATCTCCGAACAAATAGGAAGGTGACTTCACTATTTGTGGCGCAGGCAAACTTCGCCGCCAGCCTGGTAGCTTTCAAGGCATGAACGTGCCCATCAATACAGATGAGGGTTTTCATAGTAGCCGCGGTTATCTTCAGCCTTCGCTCAGACTTCTCTCTCCTGAATCAGCCTCATAAATCCATCCTTATCAGCCAGGGTGCTGAGGTCTCCCATGTCCTCGATATCGCCAGCGGCTACCTTCCTTAATATTCTTCTTATGATTTTTCCGCTTCGTGTCTTTGGCAGAGTGTCGCTAAACTGGATCTTGTCCGGTGTGGCGAAAGGCCCTATTTCTTTTCGCACATGACCGATCAAGGCCTTCTTTAAATCGTCTGATCCATCTACTCCCGCATTCAATACCACAAAGGCGTATATCCCTTCGCCTTTTATCTCGTGCGGATACCCTACAATAGCAGCCTCGGCCACGTCTTTGTGAGACACGAGCGCACTCTCAATCTCAGCCGTTCCTAGGCGGTGGCCCGAGACATTAATCACGTCATCCACGCGCCCCATGAACCAATAATAGCCGTCCTTGTCCTTCCTGGCCCCGTCGCCCGTGAAATACATGCCTGGAAACTGGCTAAAATAGGTATGCTTAAATCGCCCGGGCTCCCCATAAACGCCTCGCATAATGCCCGGCCAGGGCTTGGTAATCATCAGGTATCCACCTTCATTCAATCTGCACTTCTCACCCTTATCATTCACAACCCGAGGTACAACCCCTGGAAGGGGAACCGTGGCTGAGCCAGGTTTTGTGGGTATAGCCCCTGGAAGGGGCGAGATGAGAATACCTCCTGTCTCGGTTTGCCACCAGGTATCAACAATGGGGCAGCGGCCTTGGCCAATGTGCTTGTAATACCATCTCCAGGCCTCGGGGTTGATGATTTCTCCCACACTCCCCAAGAGCCTTAAGCTGCTTAAATCATAGCGCTCGGGCCACTCGCTGCCGTGTTTGGCCAGT
Organism: Desulfobacterales bacterium; assembly: GCA_030625295.1. Lineage (GTDB taxonomy): Bacteria > Desulfobacterota > Desulfobacteria > Desulfobacterales. The sequence goes on from DAOURD010000310.1 coordinate 2,565, forward strand.
GCCCTGATCACAGTGGGGGCTGTATAAAGGATGTTAACTTTGTACTCCTGTATGATTTTCCAATACCTGCCCGGATCAGGATACGTGGGTACCCCTTCAAACATCAGGCTGGTAGCTCCAGAGCAAAGAGGGCCATAAACAATATAGCTGTGACCCGTGACCCACCCGATGTCAGCCGTGCACCAGCATGTATCTTCATCTCGGAGATCAAAGATCCACTGGAAAGTCTGACAGGCAAAAAGGAGGTAGCCGGCAGTGGTATGAAGCACACCCTTGGGCTTGCCGGTGGATCCACTTGTGTAAAGAATAAAAAGAGGATCTTCGGCATCCACGACCGCAGGATCACACTCAGGTTTTAGATCCGTATCGGACATCTCCTCGTCCCACCAGCAGTCCCTCCCCTTTTTCATTTTCACGCCGGTGCCGGTTCGCCTCACAACGATGGATGTCTTGACCTCAGGGCAGACCCTCAAGGCTTCATCGGCGTTTTGTTTCAGAGGGATTACTCTTCCTCGCCTGAAACCCCCGTCGGCCGTTATAAGTATCTTCGCCCCACAATCCTTGATGCGGTTGCTGAGGGAATCGGCGCTGAATCCTCCAAACACCACACTGTGGATCGCCCCTATGCGGGCGCATGCCAGCATGGCGATGGGAAGTTCCGGTACCATGGGTAGATAAATGGCTACTCTGTCTCCTTTCTCTACC
>DAOURD010000330.1:0-3094 GCA_030625295.1 Desulfobacterales bacterium
AAATGGTATGCAGAAAAGGGTTTCGATATTCGCACTCTGCCTGTTCTTGCTGATTTCGGGCATTGCCTGGGGTCAAGATGCCAGGGTAACCGACGTCATCGTCACCAATACCAGAGATGATCTCATATTGTATTTTAGGGTTCAGGACTGTTTCACCAAAGACCTTCAGCAGGCGATCTTGAACGGGGTCCCCACAACCTTTACATTCCTGGCCTCGCTTGACCAGGTTCGAAATTTTTGGAAGGACAAGAATCTCGCCAGCCTGGAGATCCTCCACACCGTCAAGTATAATAACCTGAAGAATGAGTTTGTGATTACACGTAGCGAACACAGTGACAAACCGGTTATTGTAAATACTTTGTCTGAGGCCAAGAGGATTATGGCGGAAGTTGAGAATCTCAAAATTGCCAAGCTTAAATCCCTTGAAAGGAACTGCCGCTACCAGGTCAGCGTAAAGGCGGAACTCAGCAAGATCACCCTCCCATTCTATCTGCATTACGTATTTCGGTTCTTCCTGTTTCTATGGGACTTTGAAACGGACTGGTACACAACCGATTTCATATATTAAGGCCAAGCCCGGGGCTTCACCCCTGCTGGAATAATGGAATATTGGAACAATGGGTTTTGGGGAAGAAAAACAAATATATAATCCTCTTCCGCTTTTGCTGAGCAACTATTCCATTATTCCATTATTCCATCGTTCCATATCCGATGGCACAACAATTGCCACCTAATACCTAAGATTTGGGCAAGTTACAGAAGCTTCAAAAAGAAAATCTTCATGCCAAAAGTGTCAGAAGAAGAAGCCAGGCGCCGCAAGCGTGAACGGATCATCATGCTGGTTCTTCTCGTCGTGGTAGGCCTCCTCACATATGCAGAAACCAGGGTCGTCCGCTTTGGGGCAGGGCTTCCTATTTCCAATACGGTCGTCATGTTCATTCTCATCAACATCAACGCGCTTGTGTTGCTGTTGTTGATCTTTCTGGTCTTCAGAAACATTGTGAAGCTTCTCTATGACCGGAGGCGAAAGGTCATGGGGGCCAAGCTGCGCACCAAGCTTGTGGTGGCCTTTGCAAGCCTTTCCCTGATTCCGACCACCCTTCTGTTTTTCTTTTCGGTCCAGTTCATAACCTCCAGTGTGGCATTCTGGTTCAATGTGCCTGTGGAACACTCTCTGGAAAGATCCTTGGATGTTGGCAAATATGTGTATAAGCATTGCACAGAAAACAATCGTTTTTATCTGGAACGGATAGCTTATCAAATTGTGCGCAGGAACTTGCTGAACGAAGAAAATAGAAAAGCTCTGGCCCACTATGTTAGGATTGCCCAGAGGGCTTTCAACATCCATGCGATCGAGGTCTATTCTACCCGCTCAGAGCGGTTGGCAGTAGCCCTCGATGCAGATCTGGAAGGAACTCCATTTAGTCCGGTATCAGCAGATGCGATACAAAAGGAGTTTCACGAGGTCAAGTTTACTACGCTCACAGGACACCTCCCTTCAGGTGAAATAATCAGAACCCTTGGCTGCATTCCATTCAATGCCGATCCGGATGAGGCCATTGGTGTGGTGGCTGTCACTACCGTTATTCTCGCCAGGCTTTCAGAAAATATGGCTGCTATTTCCCGTGGGTTTGATCAATACCATCAAATGAAGATGATGAAATGGCCCATCCAGGTCAGCCACCTGATAACGCTCTCCATTGTGGCCCTGCTGATCATATTCTGCGCCACCTGGTTCGGATTTTACTTGGCAAAGACACTGACGACTCCTATCCAGGAACTGGCTGAGGGAACGCGGCGCGTGGCTGAAGGAGACCTGAACTTCACCATAGGCGGAGTCACCGATGATGAAATGGGCACGCTGGTGAATGCCTTCAACAAGATGACCCGTGATCTGAGAGCAGGCAAGCAACAGCTTGAGCTATCGGCCCGTGAACTCACGGAACGAAACCTTGAGATTGAACAAAGGCGGCTTTACATGGCGACGGTTTTAAGGCATGTCTCTACTGGTGTTATTTCAGTCAATGCCGCGGGGTTTATTTCCACCATCAACAAGTCAGCAGAAAAGATGTTTGGGCTCAAAGGAGCACAGGTGTTGAATCGAAGCTACAAAAAGATTCTAAGCCCTGAACACCTGGGGTTGGCCAGAGACCTCCTGGAAAAACTGGAAAATAGTCCTGGGAACTCGGTAGAAAGACCTGTTAGGGTAACCATCGATAGGGCCGTCCGCACCTTCATGGTCCACATCACAGCCCTCAAAGACGACAAGAATCGTTACATGGGGATGGTCGTTGTCTTTGACGACCTTACGGAGATCGAGAAGGCCCAAAGGATGGCGGCCTGGCGCGAGGTAGCACGACGTATTGCCCATGAGGTGAAGAACCCCCTTACCCCCATTAAACTTTCCGCGCAAAGACTCAGGCGGAAGTATGGTGATCAAATTGTAACGGACAATTCTGTTTTCATGGAATGTACCCAGACCATAATCGATCAAGTAGATCAGATAAGAAACCTCGTGAACGAGTTTTCCTCCTTTGCCAGGCTCCCCGCATCAAGCCCTGAGCCGTGCCAGTTGCCCGAAATTGTAGAAGATGTAGTGGCCCTTTACCGGGAAGCACGGACTGACATCTTATTTGAGATCGATTCAGAGCCGGACATTCCACAGCTCAATTTAGACCGACAGCAGATGAAGCGTGTTATGATCAACCTGGTTGAGAATGCCATTACAGCTATGAACGGGAAGGGAACCATTGGCGTGGCATTGAGCTTTGATCCGATTCTTAAAATTGTGCGACTGGAGGTGAGTGACACAGGAATCGGTATATCGCCAGAAGATAAGGTTCGGCTCTTTGAGCCTTATTTTTCTACCAAGAAAACAGGCATGGGATTGGGACTTTCTATTGTCAGCGCCATCATTGAAGACCATAATGGATTCATCCGGGTGCAGGACAATAAACCAAGGGGAACAAAATTTATTGTGGAATTGCCAGCATAACCGATTGACAGTGGAGAAGTGAGCTAAAGTGCCTAAAGTGTCTAAAGTGAGCTAAAGTTGAGGCCCGCCCGCCAGGACTTCGCCAGCATGCCAAAGCCT
>DAOURD010000377.1:0-2651 GCA_030625295.1 Desulfobacterales bacterium
AGCGAAGGGGAGGGGACAGGATTGGGCCTGTTCGTGAGTCACGGGATTGTAACGAAATACGAAGGGACCATTACCTGTGAAAGCAGCGCCCAAGATGGGCCTAAGAGACCCCGAGGAACGGTTTTTACGGTCTTGTTGAGAACGAAGAAGGGGATGGGTCATGAGGGGTAGGATTCTAATCGTTGATGACGAAAGGGATATGTTGGCCCTTCTCAGGAGGATCATCACCGGAAAGACCGAACATGACGTGATGACAGAATCTGACCCGTTGAGGGCGATCGAAATAATCCACAGAGAACCCTTTAACTTGATCATCACTGACCTGAAGATGCCCAAGATGGATGGGATTGCCTTGCTTGAGGAGATCAAAAGGATTCAACCTTCTTCGGACGTCATTATCATGACTGCCTATGCAACGATTGAAACCGCAGTAGAAGCCACGCGAAAGGGGGCCTTTGACTATATTGCAAAACCTTTCCGAAAAGAACGCATCCTGCTGACCCTTCGCAGGGCTTTAGAATGGCAGGCACTGGCCCGTGAGAACGTTGCCTTGCGCCAGTCCCTTGAACAGCAGAAGGCGTTTCCTTCCATTGTCGGGTCCAGCCCGGCCATGATGTCGATTCTGAACAGGATAAAACAGGTAGCCAAATCGATGGCAACCATTTTGATTCAAGGGGAGAGCGGCACCGGAAAAGAGCTTGTGGCTAAGGCGATCCATACTTACAGCGACCGGCATGACAAGGCTTTTGTAACCATCGACTGCACAGCCATACCCGAGCAGATTATTGAAAGCGAGCTTTTTGGTCACAAGAAAGGCGCATTCACCAGTGCCTGGAATGATAAGAAGGGGCTGGTAGAAGAGGCCAACCAGGGGACCCTGTTCCTGGATGAGGTTGGAGAGCTGAACACAGTCATGCAGGCTAAGCTCCTGCGTCTTCTCCAGGAGGGGGAGTATAAGCCGGTGGGCGGCTTGAATACCAGGCATCCTGATATTCGGTTTGTGGCTGCCACTAACCATGACCTCAGGCAGCGTATAGCTGAAAAAAAATTCCGAGAAGACCTCTTCTACCGCTTGAATGTGATTTCTTTTCGCCTACCTCCACTCCGTGAGCGGCGAGAGGATATACCACTCCTGGTGCATTACTTTGTTGAAAAACACAGCAAACTCAACAATAGAGAAATACGTGATATCGAGCCCAGGGCCATGTCCATGCTCATGGCCCGGGAATGGCCAGGAAATGTCAGACAGTTGGAAAACGTGATTGAACGTGGAGTGATCCTGTGTCAGTCTGATCAAATCAGGCTTGAAGATCTCATGCCTGAAAGGACTGACTCGAGGCCGCTGCCGTATTTCAACGAGGCCATTTACGGGCTTCCCTTCAGGGAGGCCAAAGAGGCCGTGATCAAGGCATTTCATAGACAATACATTCAGGCCGTTCTTCAGCAAAACAGAGGCAACATTTCCCGGGCCGCAGACCAGGCAAGGGTTCAGCGGCAATACCTGCATAGAATAATGAAACACGAGAAGATCGATGCAGAGGAATTCAAGAAGTGTGTAACCTAAAAGTTGCACCAATCAATCTCCCATAATTTCAAAGACTTTCCCCATCCCAACCCGCTAGTGCTCCCTTTCATTGTAACCTATTAGTTGACAAACCTGCTATCCCCTTAAGGATATGCTGAGGCCAGTAATGCTCGTTTTGCTGTAATATCAATATGTTATAGAGAATCAGCCATGCCGGGCTGGTCTCTGGTACGTATCTTGCGTTTGACGGACGCAATGTTCCTGTAACCGTTCACATGCCCCTCCGACAAGGGGCAATATTGTTGAATTAAGGCTTTTTCGGGCGGGGATAAACCCCGCCCCTACGAACCGCACCTTCCGATGTGTGTAGGGGCGGGGTTTATCCCCGCCCGGCCCCTTTCCCAGCAACACAGTGGGAGAAAAATCTGGACGGGACATCTTTGACTCAACAGCATTAGAGGGTTGGGGTGAGGGGGACTGAAAGGACCGGCATGAAGCGGCTTGCTGTTGAAGAGATTATCATACCGATCAAAGATGGGGTTGCACCCAAACCCTCTGTTGGTCCTGAAGACAGGATCACAGAGGCCCTCGAGGTCATGCTGAAGAATGATGTGAAGCGGATTGCCGTAACCCGGAGAAGCGAGGTTCTGGGCATGATCACGCTTGAGGATGCCCTGAAGCAAGTCGGATTGGAAGGGGATCTGAAGTCAAAAGGGAGCCGAAGCGTTATTATCCACGGCCGGAGGATTGTGGTGGAGTGAGAGGGGGTTCACCCCGGGAGTATTGGAGTGATGGAGTGATGGAGTGATGACTTTAGTAAAGGTTGCGTGTTGCGTGTTCCGTGTTGAAAGTTGAAAAAACTCGTAACCCGTAACCCGTAACTCGTAACTCGTAAAGAAAGGGGGTGTGAATAGACGTAACGAGGAGGGGAGATATTTTTTCCACAGGATATTGAGCCTGTACGCAAACGTATACAGAAAAGGAGAGATTTGCCATGAATTTCTTTAGACAGTGGTACGAGTTTATGATGATGGGGACAAGGGCCTTTGCCAGGTGGGAAATTGACAACTCAAACACCATACTTGGCGACCGCAAGCGGCTGGCCTTACTCGGCTTGTTGATTGTT
>DAOURD010000215.1:0-4151 GCA_030625295.1 Desulfobacterales bacterium
GACTGAATATAATTCCGACATAGATTTTGGTTACACTTTTGCCTTTAACTCTGGTGGCGCTCCCGTACCCGAACCTGCTATCATCCTGCTTATCGGCACTGGATTGGTGGGTTTCGCAGGTGCAGCTATCAGAAAGAAGTTCAAGAAATAAATGGTACTACCCACTGAAGTAGTCTTTGTGGTTGTATCGCTGGGCCTTTTGGGCAGCGCATTTTATGGAATCAAGGCGACGGAAATTTTCGGCGTTTCTAAACAGGGAAAGTCTCGGGCATGGAAGATACACCAGTTTTGGTTGAATTTTGCCGGGTCCATCGTCGGCTGGATCACGCTTTGGTTTCTCGCACGGAAAGCCTATATATGCTTTGGGGGGTCATGCCCAATCTCATTCGGGTTTTGGGATGCTGCAGCAGTTTTTGTTACCTTCATCGGCATAACGGGGTATTTGCCGGTCACAGTGGTTGGAGTGATTCAGGGTGTCAAGGAATTAGCTGTAAAAATGCTTGGGATGCCGAAATAGAAATCCGCCCAACCAGTCGCTGAGGATGTACAAGAAAACCCGCTTCCTCCATTACCTGCCGTTCAGCTTCATCGAACCTAAAGTAACGATGCCTGCTATAACGTTAACCTTGTGAAAAAGCTCACTTTTTTAGGTTGCTGAATGAGATCTTGACTTTTGCCCAGGGAAAGCACCTTATCCTTGGGTCAACACAGTCCGACTCCAGCCTGAATTTTTCGGTCTCACGCCTGATAACACCCATTGAGAATATCGGTTGACCGAAATCTGGCGAAAACAGACGCTGTCCCTTGTAATTTCAATCGATCAGGGCAATAGCCTCTGTGACCCAGGCATCCTTCACAAGCCCTCTATCCCAGCAAAGTAACCTTGAACTACAAAATATGGCCAAGCTTTTTCTTTGACACACTACTGCATTTTCCCTATACTCGCCCCACAAAAAAGCAAGTCCATATCAATTAAAAGAAGGAGGATCTATGATGAAGAGAACTCTTTTCGGGTGGATGATCGGGACCCTCGTTTTGTGCGCACTGGTTGTGTTTAGCAGTGTTGCCCTGTCTGCCGAATTCTCAGCTGACCTAATCCAGAAAACAGCCGGCATGACCACCAAGGGCAAAGTTTATATAAAAGGCAATAAGATGCGTATGGAGATGGAGACGCCTGCGGGCAAGTCCATCAACCTAATGGACATAGGTACAGGTTTGATGCAAATGCTCCAGCCCGAACAAAAAATGTATTTTGAAATGGAGACCCCTGAGGCTGGTGTTGTTAAGACCGACGAGGCGCTTGACAAAATTGCAGACAAAAAGCACGTGGGAACAGAGAAGGTGAACGGGTATAAATGCGACAAGTACGAGATCATTTACCATGATAGGAGCCTGGGTAAGATGAGCCAATGGTTTTCCAAGAAACTGAACTATCCCATTAAGATCATCTATAATGGGCCTCAAGGTGAGATGGTTGTCGAATATAAGAACATCAAACAAGGCAAGGTAGATAGCTCCCTGTTTGAGATTCATCCCGGTTACGAGAAGATGAAAATCCCGGGCATGGGTCGCCCCTCTTATTAATGAGACGTGGTCTGACAATGGGCTCACTGGCGCTCAGAGCTTGACACGATTTGCGATATCATATAGAAATCTATGAAAAAATCGTTTGATTAGCGATCATAAATCGTGGCAAGCATTCTTGATTTGTGGGACACAAGGAACCACGATCCGCCCGTCCGAAAGGCCAGACATATTCCAGAACTGATCATCGTCCCGTCGTACTCGCAGCTGCCTGAAATAGAGTATTGGCTTCAATAGGTTTTATCCGATCATGCGTTTGGGGTCATACAGCAGTGGTGCCCCCCAAAATCGGTGAAAACCTCGTTCCTTTCGGAAATTTCCCTGTCTTGTTTCAAATGACAAAATGAGCGTGACAGTTCACGGAGTAAGGGTGGAGGGGAAATATGGTAAGCTGCTAGAAGGGGGTAAGACTCTCAAAACCATCCTCCGTGACAAGAAGAGTCTGTTCAAACTGTGCAGAAAGAGATGCGTCGGCTGTGACAGCGGTCCACTTGTCTTCCAAAATCCGAAGATCTTTTTTGCCCAAATTGATCATAGGTTCAACCGTAAAGACCATGCCTGCAACTAGGCGAACCCCTTGCCCTTTTCGACCGTAATGGGGGACCTGAGGAGGTTCGTGGAATTCAAACCCTACACCATGGCCCACAAATTCCCTGACTACTGAGCAGCCTTGCCCTTCCGCGTACGTCTGAATGGTCCAACCTATGTCTCCTATGGTGTTTCCAGGTTGCACTTGCGTCATGCCCAATCTCAGACACTCCCGAGCCACCCTGACAATCTTTTTCGCATCCGCACCTAATGTTCCAACGCAAAAAGTCTTGCTGGCGTCGGCATAATATCCTTTCAAAACGGAAGTGATGTCCACATTGACAATATCGCCCTCCACTACAACTCTTTCTCCAGGGATGCCATGACAGATCACCTCATTGGCAGAAACACACACACTCTTCGGAAAGCCTTTGTAGTTCAAGGGGGCAGGGATAGCGCCGTTCTTGATGGTGAATTCATGAACGAGGGTGTTAATCTCGTCGGTCCTCATTCCCGGCCTAATTTTCGCCTCCACAAGATCGAGGGTATCCAGCACCAGACGTCCAGCGTTTCTGATACCTTCAATATCCTTTTCTCCCTTGAGCCGAATCTCATGTTTTTGAAAATACAACTCCTTTAGGCTGCTGGCGCCTGGGACCTTCTTGCCAAGGCAACATTTTTTATATTTGAGACCGCTTCCACAAGGGCAAGGATCATTTCGGCCCACTTCTATCTTATTGTTTTTCAGAAACATCTGTGCGTTGATCTCCGGATTGGGCAGTGTCAGTTGATCCTTGTGGTTGGCATTTCACGACGTCCATTGTTTCGTGACATTTTACTTCTCCAACAGTTTAAATGAGTTATCAATGGCGATTTTTTACCCAAATCTGAGCGCGAAATCTGCCAACTTATTTTCAATCTTAGCTTCACGACTTATCCTTGGAACTCCTTTGCGCTTCTTGCCTCCAGGAATCCAACAGGTTTTATTCTTGTGCAGCTGACATGGTTGAGGTCAAGAAGCGCACCATTACTGTTTAAGCTGCTTCACAAATTTTGTCAAAGTCTATGCGGCAATTCAGGCTCTTTGCCTCCGACGATTTGTCATATCCAGGCAAAACCATTTCCAGCCTGATTTCTTGATCCTTTTCCCTGACAACAGCTTCCCCCCCCATATTAGTTTGCCAAAACTTGGCCCAACAACTTGACAAATGCTTATATCACAAATCTACAACAAGATTATTGAATTCTTGGGTTATGATGTTGGGAAGGGATGTGTGTTGGGGTATCTGTTGTCCGAGGCTGGGGCTGTGATCAGATATCTATAATAAATTCAGGGGGTAAGAATCACAGATACTTGCTAGAAATCAGTGATTTGGCCTGCTGGCAGTTGTGAACCCGCTATTGATTTTTTCACCCTGACCTGCTATCCAGCACCCTTACCGTATAGCTATGCCACCAAGTCCAAAATCATATACAAGCCCAAGGGGGATGAATGCGTCTGAAAACGTGTCTGTTTGGTTTCTGATAGAGCCTGGTGTGTTCTGTTAGGAGAACATGGAGGTTGGCGCTCATGTCAAAGCGTAGAATGTCCACTCTGATTGAGAAGTACTATAAAGCATGGATTGATGGCCCGACCCTGTTCAATCATCCAAATGACGAAGAGAGGTTTTATCGTTTTGTAAAGGCTTGCGTACGCTATGGTCGTAAGCGGCGCAATGGCCAATGGCTCCGGCATTTCCTGGAGGAAGACCTGAGAGATAAATACGATGCGGAATACACGGAACAGCAAATCCAGAACGCTGTGTCTCTGTTTGACCACCTGGTCGACTATGAGAACGTCAGCTTTCCTGACCATGTTTTAGAGATGCGTGACCCTTACGAGGTTGAAGCCCAGTTGGAAAGAATACAAAAGAATGGCGGGTTTCCTGCTCTATCAGAAGAGGCTGTCAATCGAATTCTTGAAAAGAACTTCGGGTCTCAATGGAAGAAGTTATGGAAACAGAAAGTCGGCATATTTGGTGGAAACGAGTGAAGGGCTA
>DAOURD010000331.1:0-3092 GCA_030625295.1 Desulfobacterales bacterium
GATCTACTGTGATGGAGAAAGGATCTATCAGGTTTTTGAGAACCTGCTTGTGAATGCCATCAAGTTTACGCGCGGTACCAAGAATCCTAAGATCGAGATCGGATACGAAGATAGGGGAGACTTCCATGAGTTTCATTTCAAAGACAATGGCATCGGGATTGATCCGAAATATCACCGAAAAATATTTGAGATGTTCCGTCGGTTGAGAGAGATAGATGATGAAGAAGGAACAGGTTTAGGCCTCCCAATCGTTGAGAGGATTGTGAATAACCACGGTGGGAGGGTCTGGGTGAAGTCTGAAAAGGGGAAGGGGGCAACCTTCTATTTCACTTTGGTCAAGGAATCCTGGTAGATAGGTTCCGGAAAACTGACCCGACAGAGGAGCATTTGGTTGCATTGATGGAAATGTACGCATCCCCAACTCCTTTTGACGTCTGCGTTATCGGTCACATCACGAGAGACATCATAAGGGTAGGACGGACAACAAGGGTAAACCCCGGCGGTACTGCATATTATACATCCATGGCCTTAAGGAGACTTGGTCTGAAGGTGGCCGTTGTGACCAAAATGGCGAAAGGGGACGTGGCCCCTCTGCTCCGTGACCTGAAAGGCGAGAAAATTAAGGTCTTTTGTAAAGAGGGCGGCGCTTCATCGGTCTTTGAAAATGTGTATAGTATGGAAGAATTGGATGATAGGACCCAGCGAATCAGATCGGTGGGGACCCCGTTCTCACCAGAAGACGTGGAGGGGATTACAGCGACCTCATTCCATGTCGGTCCTTTGACCAACCAGGATATACCCATCCGACTCCTGAAACAACTAACTACCAGGGCACGAATCGTCTCGCTGGATGTCCAGGGGATGCTAAGACCGGCGCGTGTGGGACCGGTCAGTGAGGAGGATTGGCCGGAAAAGCAAAAAGGGCTTGCCTTTGTGGATATTCTAAAGGCAGATGAAAAAGAGGCATTAATCCTTTCGGGACAGAAGATTGTGGACAGAGCAGCATCAGCACTTGCCTCCCTTGGTCCAAAGGAAGTGATCATAACCATGGGCAGCCGGGGGTCACTTGTCTATGCTGAGCATGTCTTACACAGGATTCCGTGCTGCAGTCCGAGAAAAATAGAAGATCCAACCGGGTGCGGTGATACCTATATGGCCGGGTACCTGTATCAGAGATTGAAAGGTACTCCCCCGGAGATGGCAGGAAGGTTTGCGGCTGCTATGGCCGCCTTGAAGCTGGAAGGCGTTGGTCCCTTAAAATCTTCGCGTTCCTTGACCTTGAACAAAATTGAACGTTTTGCAAAGGTCTCATCCAGCAAATGAAACCACCTCATACCCATTATCCTGAAGGGCCTTGACAATTGGCTCCACCGGGCACTGTTTCAGGCGAAAATAATGGATTTTCTTATCGGTTCTGTGAGCGGCAATCCCAACACTGATCACTTCGCCTCCTTGATCGTGAATAACACGGGAGACCTTTTCAAATCCGTCTGGTTCCTCACCCACATTCACATCAAGCCGGATGCCATGCGTAAGAAGCCCCATAATATTGATAAAAGCGTTCAGTATGTCCGTGACCGTAATAATGCCCACCACTTTATCGTCGTCGTCCACAACAGGTATGCCACCAATCTTCTTTTCATAAATAATCCGGGCAGCCGTCTCAACATCAGCATCGGGGTGCATGGTTATTGGGTTCTTTATCATGAGGTCTACCACCGACAGTCCGGTGACTACGGCAGGAAGAAGACCCTGCTTCATATCTGACAGGGTGACCCATCCTGAAAGCTTCTTGTATCCGTCTACCACAGGAAGATGACGGATGGAGTTGGCTTGCATTAAGTGAATCGCTTCCTGGACTGAGGTGCGATCTGAAATGGTAATGGGATCTTTGATCATTAAGGACCGGACGCGCATGGCCTTTCTCCTTGTTCCAAAGACTTGTTATTCAAAAATACTATAAAACCGTAGCGTCGTCAAGGAGCACAGATAGGAGCACAGGCAAAGTCAGGTTCCTCTCGGCTGGTACAGACATAGAGGTTCTTCGGCAAGATAGTCGCCTGTAGCCTCATAGGCCCGGGCACGACACCCTCCGCAGACTTTCCGATACTCGCATCTGCCGCATTTACCTTTCAGGTTGTTGTAGTTTCTGAGGGTCTTGAATATTTCTGATTCGTTCCAGATAACCCCGAAGGGTGTCTCCTTTACGCTGCCACAGTTGAGGTCCAGAAAGCCACACGGCTGAACGATGCCGGTGTTAGATACGAAACAGAAACTGGTTCCGCCCAGACAACCGCGGGTTACGGCATCCAGCCCGTGGGTCTTGAATGTGACGGTCTTCCCTTCCTCACGGGCCCGCTCCCTCAAAATCCTGTAATAGTGGGGTGCACAGGTGGCTTTTAACTGGAGAGGCACTTTGTCCCTCTGGTCGTAGAACCAGTTTAAGGTCTCTTCATACTGCTGAGCTGAAATCTCTTGATCTACTATATATTTTCCCCGTCCCGTGGGGACGAGCAAGAAGATGTGATGGGCTATGGCGCCTAACTTTACAGCAAGCTCCTGGATCTTTGGCATCTCTTCAAGATTCTGTAGTGTGATCGTGGTATTGATCTGGAAATCGACGCCAGCCTGCTTGGCCCATTTGATGCCACGGAGTGCCCCTTCAAAAGCACCATCCACCTGGCGGAACCGGTCGTGGCTTTCTTTTGTGGCCCCATCTAAGCTAATGCTGATTCGCTGGATACCGGCCTCAACCATTTCCCTGGCATTTTCCTCGGTGATGAGCGTCCCGTTGGGGGCCATGACCATTCGAAGCCCCTTTCGAGTGCCGTAGCGGGCAATCTCAAAGATGTCTGGTCGCAGAAGGGGCTCCCCGCCCGTGAGAATAACCACAGGTTTGCCAACCTCGCTGATCTGGTCAAGCAGGGTAAGGCAGGCATCTGTGTCGAGTTCATTGGGGTATGGCCCTTTGGTGGCTGCAGCACGACAATGGATACAGGAAAGATTGCAGTTGCGGGTAACCTCCCACGCCACAAAGCGAAGGCTGGATTCCATGTCCCTGCCTCGCTGGTGGGTGATCGTCGGTGGCGCAT
>DAOURD010000024.1:0-8647 GCA_030625295.1 Desulfobacterales bacterium
ATCTTGTAGGATCGTCGAACGCCTCTGAGCGATTTCGGAAAATTCCAAGACAGCATCATACATCGTGTCGCCAACATTGACTACCAGTGGACCGTGATCAGTGATCGGTGATCGGTTGAAACAAGTGTCAATAAGGTCCCAATTGTTAACGATGTTGCTGAAACCCTCCTTTTGGAGATTTTGAACTGCTGTTTGGGTCGGGCAAAATAGCAAGTCAGAACAGTGATCTGTGAGCACCCTATTGTGTTCTTCAGGCATCTCCCGGTTGAATGAGCGTAGGCCCGCCTCAACATGGGCAAGAGTGATGTGAAGCTTCACCGCTGCCAATGCCCCTGCCAGGGTCGAGTTTGTATCCCCATAGACGATTACCCAATCCGGCTTTTCTTTGATCAGAATTTCTTCGATCTTTTCCAGCATGCGTCCTGTCATGGCGCCGTGGGAGGCACTGTTGATGCCGAGGTTGTAGTCCGGGCTCGGGATATCCAGTTCTTTGAAGAAGACATCTGACATATTGGCATCAAAGTGCTGGCCCGTGTGGATGATGATTTCAGTGACAGGCTGCGGGTTCCCTCCGGTTTTTTTATTGTATTCACAAATGGCGCGGCTGAGAGGCGCGGCCTTTATGAACTGCGGCCTGGCTCCGATTATGGTTACAATTTTCATTTTTTTAAGAGTCTCTCACCCCAGTTAAATAGTCTGCGAATTTAACGGGGCAGGCAAAGTGCGCAGAGAACGCAGAGGGGGAAACCTTTTTGAATATTGATTTATGTAAATGGATTTATAATTGTAAGTTTATTTTCAAGTTTAAAACCATCTTGTATATCTTCCGATATTAAATAATCTGCATCACAATCCAAGGCACTGGCTGCAACGACACTGTCCCAGAAAGAAAAACTGTGCTTGGTACGTATTTTTGATGCCTTTAGAAGTATGTCTTGAGATAATTCAAATACTGTATACTTTCTGTATAGTGATGAACTTAGGGGCTTCGCCCCAATTGGAATAATGGAATGGTGGAATGGTGGAATATTGGGTTAAGAGGAATTAAGACAAATTAGAAATGACTCTTTTCGGCCGTTTATTCCCAATATTCCATTGTTCCAATATTCCATCATTCCAGATCAATGGCACAAAAACTGCCACTGAAAGATAAATGATTACAACGAGTTGTAGAGTTTCCGAGACGTAATTAGTAGATAGATCTACAACTCCGCTAACACGTTGGGACCCCATGAAAAAGATCGGGATTGTCGTCAAGGACCAAAAGGAAGCCATTGACAAGGCCAAGGAGCTGGAGACCTGGCTGAAGGCAAAGGGGATTGAGGTTCTCATCAGGCAGAATATTCCCGCACCCATTACCTCGAGAGAGTGTCTGATCGAAAATATCCCAAAGGCCCCTCTGGATCTTTCCTGCATTGTCGTGTTGGGCGGCGACGGCACCTTCCTGAGCGCCATTCGATGGATACAGGATACGGGGATCCCGGTTCTGGGGGTAAACCTGGGGGGTTTCGGCTTCCTGACCGAGGCCTCGGTCGACCGGCTCTTCCCTGTCATGGAAGATATCATCAACGATGCCTTTACCACTGAAGAAAGGATCTTGTTGTCAGCACAGGTTTTGCGGGAAGGCGAGGGAATTGCCTGCCAGACCGTTCTCAACGACGTGGTGGTCAACAAGGAGGCCCTGGCGCGGATAGCCCACATACGCACCTATATTGATGATGACTACCTTACCACCTTCCACGCGGATGGTCTGATTGTGGCGACACCTACAGGATCGACCGCGTATTCACTTTCAGCAGGCGGGCCGATCATCTATCCCTCGCTCGAGACGATCATACTCACCCCGATCTGTTCCTTTACCCTGACCAATCGCTCCCTGATCCTGCCTGACAACGTGGCCATCAAAATCAGGCTGGATGAGCGGGATTCGAGCGTCTTTTTGACCTTCGACGGCCAGGTAGGGCTCCACGTTACATACCAGGATTCCATTGTTATCCAAAAGGCCACCCACACGATTCATATGATCAGGACACCCGGCCTGAGCTACTATGACGTGCTAAAGGCCAAGCTGAAGTGGGGCGGACGATAGCCGTCTGCATCTGAGAAAGATGCAGGCCTTCAGATAATCAATGCCCGGAACCTACCCTCTTCCATTAATCTTATCCCTCAAAATCTGAGAGCATTGGAAAACGACCACTCTTCTTTCACCCAGCATCATATCTTCGCCGGTCTGAGGGTTCCGGCCTCTCCGTTTGTCTTTGTCCTTTACACAGAATTTTCCAAATCCGCTGATCAGGACGTCTTCGCCATTTTGCAGGGTCTTTTTGGTGATTCCCAAAAGAGATTCGACCAACTCGACGGACCTGTGTTTAGGAAGATTAAGTTGATTGTGGATAGCATTTACCACGTCAGCTTTGTTCAAAGTCATTGTTTGTTACTCCTTGCTTATGCTTATTCGCTTGTAGTGGGCTTTTGCCTCGGACTCGGTGTTGTCTGAGTCCGACATGAGCCCAATGGCCTTCACGTGCTCGGGCTCGCGGCCAAAGAGTCTCTTGTAATTTTCATATACATTGACCTTTTCAGAAACCCAGGTTCGCAGCGGCGAAGACTGGTTTCTGAGCACCACGATCTTTGTCTTGCTGTTATACGGGCTCTCGGTGGTTGTTCCTATCGGCAGGGATGCACTCCATACATACTTGACATTGTCCGGTCTGAAAAGGCCCGGGAAGATCACGTAAATGGCGGCCGCACTATCGCCGATCTTCTTATACCTTTCATCGCCGCCCCGTGGAAGCGCAAGAACCCGCCATTGCCAGGAGAGGAAAGGATATTCTTTGAGATCGTACTCAAACTTCTTGGCTATGGTAACGGCTGAATTGATCGCTTTTGCTTCAAGATAGCTTTCGGGGTCTGCTTTGACCCTGTAGACCTTTGACCCGTCCCCGCCGCGAGCTTTCCAGCCTTCGGGAAATGTGCCGGCCTTAAACCTGGAAAAATCCTCAATCTGTCTTACGCCCGCAGTCTCATCACCAGCAAGAGCCCCAACGACAAAAATCCCTGTTACCAGAAAGCAAAAGGCCAGGAGCTTTGCGTGCATGTGATAACCCACCGTCACCTCCCTATAATCAGATGAGCCGAGACCAAGGCCCAGACCAATTAATCGCGAAAACACGAGTGGTTTCGTTCTTTCGTGCTTTCGTGATGATCTTTTATCAATCTAATTAAACGTCTCGGAATTTCTACAACCTATTGATATCATAGCACCTTATTAGCTTGGCTGTGGTCCCGAGACAGGAATGATGGAATGATGGAATGTTGGAATGATGTAGAAGATAAAAAGACCAAAATCCTCTTAAACCCATTATTCCACCATTCCATTATTCCAGTATTCCAATTGTGAGCGTAGCGAACTAAGTCCCCCTTTTCCACGAGTTCTTCAGGGGAAGAAATGCCGTCCCGTCCTCCGAGCTTGCGGATGACCGGGATGCCGATCAGGACTTGCTCAAGCTTCTTTCCTGGACCGTTCCCTGCCCCGGGGTTTCCTTTCCCCTTCCCACTATGTTTTCTTCGCTTGTTATCAAGAAATCCTGCACGGCTTCAGGGAAGGTTTTCAGTTTTTTATTCAGGGACGGGATGACCTTTTTCTCAACAAGCTCGGTAATTGATTTTTCTGAACAATCCAATACGTCCATATACTCGCGAAGAAAGGCTGTAGGGAGTTCACTTTCGCTTTTTCCCAGCAGGTATTCATAACAAAGGTGGGCCATATGCAGAACAGTGACATTTTGCCTGTATTCTTCCGGAATTATTTCCGGGGGCAGCAATTCAGGATAGGACTGATATTCGAGGCTCTTGCAAACCGCGTCCGGAATATTCCATTCTTTTAGGAGAAGTGATCCAACCTTGGAGTGGTCGAGCATGTCAGCAAGAAGAATTATTTTGGGATTCAGTTGTTTTAACAGTAAAATAACGCTCTTACCAATGTCGTGCAGCAAACCTATGGTGCTGATTAGCACCCCTTTTCTTATGTTGTACAGTTGGCAAATCTCAAAACCGATAAAGGAGACCATCACGGAATGAAACTGAAGTTCCCGAAACGCAGGAGTTTTTGGCATGGTACTTCGGATACCAATATCAACGACCATCTGGTAGATCTGGTTGAAACCGAGAAGCAGAACTGCATGTTGGAAATCTGAAATCCTATGTTGAAAACCATAATATGCCGAATTGACTCTTTTTAGGACCATCCCGACCAAGGAGGGATCTAGTTTGGCTAACTCGGCCACATCGCGGGTGGACACGTTTTCGTCAAGCAGCAGTACGGCGAGCCTGCTTGCGTACACAGGCAATCGCGGAACACGTTTCAGGAGACTTCGGATCATCTCTGAACTGGCGTATTGTTGACTTCTGGCCTGGAGGAAACCGGCCAGGTGACAAGTCAAACGGGTATTTCTGTCAGACAACTCCATTTGCTTTATGATCAGATCGTTGACTTGTTGTCCCGAGAGCCTGTCCAGATTCTGATAAATGGCTGACCTGATTTTGTCGGGTAAAGCATTCAAGCAAGTTCCGTCCAATGCAAAGACCGTTAATGGCTCTAATGCAATTGCCGAAGCCGTCCTCTGCTGACCTTTAAAAGACGGCACCTGCGGCACACAGTCTCCCTGCCGAACGACGGCAATTTGTCTGACCTGGCCCTTGACCTTCTTTAGGATTTGCGCAGAGCCCTTCAGAATCAGGTATATCGTTGAATCAGGACCTCCTTCTTTGACAAGGACACTGCCGGAGTTGATTTTTTTGACATTGCCGATATTGTACAGGGTAATGAGTTGACTCTCGCTGAGCCCTTCAAAGGCAGCGTGGTGGTAATGCTTGCTTTCTTTCCTAAAAACGGAGGTCATGGCCGCCTCCTTTCAACCGGATTCAAGAACGGTTTAGGGATAATAGCATTCTTGTTCGCAAGATTCATTCCACACCCCACACCAAATTCCCTGCTCCAGTTAGTTCGCTTCGCTCACAATTGGAATAATGAAATGTTGGCCCGCCCTGGCGCGACATGAGAATAATAAGCGGTGCCATGTAAAAACCCGGTCTGGGCCAGGGAATACTGGAATATTGGGTTAACACTGACGAGTTGTACGAAAGAAAAAGAAAGGAGGATCGTCGCTACGGAAGAAGGAATCGTAAATCTGTTAGTCCAGCCAAACGAAAATTTGTAAGATAAGATCTATCCCTCCGCATTAATCTTATCCCTCAACATCGATGACCACTTAAAAGTGACGACCCTCCTCGATCCCAGCACCATATCTTCCCCGGTCCGAGGATTTCTTCCTCTCCGTTTTTTCTTGTTTTTGACACAGAATTTCCCGAATCCGCTGATAAGGACATCCTCGCCATTTGCCAGGGTTCTCTTGATGATTTCCAAGAGGCATTCGACGACTTCGGCGGAATGGGCCCTGGAATGGCCAAGGTTACTATGGACGGCATCAATAATGTCGGCTTTGGTGAGGGTCATGGCGAGGGCTCCTATTTCGGTTTTTGGGCTTTCATAGCTTTAAGTGGTTGGTTTGTCAAGATATTGGGAAAGCATAATGTCAATATTTCACGGATGTCCCGGATTTTCCGCTACTAGATATTTCTTTTAGGATTTTCTCCAGGTTTTCCAGTTCCCTCCCGTATTCAGCCCAATTCCCCTGGCGCAAGTAATCTTTGGCTTTATTATAGTGTTCCAGGGCCAACACTCCCAGATTAGAAATATCCTGAATTTGAGGAATAGACGGAAAAGCCAATTGTTTGGGGAATATTTGCACATCCAATACACTGCTTAAGGCCTTATCAAGATTTTCCTCCATAAGTAAGCGATTGCCAAAAGCGACAATAACCCTTTTTAATTCCGGTATGGCAGCGCCCCTTGATTCATCCTGTTGTGAAGAAACCGGCGCAGCTCCTCTCTGAGGTGGTCCTGTTGAGGGCAATACGCTTTCTTCCTGTTTTGCTTCCAGGTAAACCGGCTCCACATAGATAAATGTATCACCGATGGGAATGGCTAAAAGATTGCCCCTGATGACTCTGGAACCTCTCTGACCCCATAAGCTCAACTCCCGGGAGATATCCGTTTGCTGATCCACCCTGGCTTCAATCTGCATCGGTCCATAGACCAGTTTTTCCTTGGGTAATTTGTAGACTAACAGACTCCCGTAGTTGGGCAGGTCACTTCTGGCCGCCAGCCAGCCAATCATATTATCCTTCTTGGAAGGTGTGAAGGGGAGCATTAGAAGAAACTCCTCCTTTTCCTCTTCGGGCAGTTTCATAATGATATAGTAAGGTTCCATTTCTTGTCGGCTATCACCATACAACTCATCAGGAATTTGCCAGAGGTCTTCCTGGTTATAGAAGACCTGGACATCTTCCATGTGATATTTCGTGTATGTATCCACCTGGATTTCAAAGAGGTCCCTGGGGTACCGGATGTGCTTTTTCAGATCAGCAGGCATTTCATTGAAAGGCTTAAATAGATCAGGGAATATACTCGAATAGGTTTTAACAATAGGATCTTTTTCATCAATAATGTAGAAAGCTACATCCCCATTATAGGCATCGATAGTTACCTTGACTGAATTCCGGATGTAGTTTAGTCCTTTATTTCTAAAATGGCCATAAGATCGGCGAGAATAGGGATACATATCAGAGGTCGTGTAGGCGTCTTGAATCCAATAGATCTTTCCCCCGGAGACAACCACGTACGGATCACCGTCATAATCGAGAAATGGGGCAATCAAACCCGCCCGCCTGGCAATCCGGCGGTTATACATTATTTTACTTTCTGGGCTTAAATAAGTGGTGAATAGTATCTGGGGATCCAAAAATTCAACGGCAAATAAAAGCCTTCTGAGAAAAGATTTGATAGGGACACCTCCCCTTCCCTGATAGATGGTATAGACATTCTTGTCCCCCCTGGGGTAATCAAATTCCTTGGTCTTCGTCTTTACAAGAACATACTGGTCCGTTTTTTCTCCATAATAGATCTCGGGGCGCTCTATCTTCAGGTCAGGTTCAAAGGAAGGCGGCACGTCTTTGATGAAGAGGCGGGGCAGTCCCTCGCTGGTCACTTCATTGACCGGGCTTGAGGCCAATCCGTAGCCATGGGTATAGATGAGGTGTCTATTGACCCAGGTATTTGCCCGGGGAGGAAGTTGATTTACCACCAACTCCCGGGTGGCCAACATGACCTGTCGATATTGGTTATTGATTAGATAACGATCTACGTCTACATTGTTAAAATCGTAATATAGCCGTATGGTTTGAATCTGCCTGTAGGTTTGAAGTAAAGGACGCTCGTCCCAGATCCTGATATTTTGAATCGTTACATCATGCCTCTTGATGTCCTCCGCACTTAATTTGTCACTAACTTCAAAATCGACTTCTTTTGTCCTGTTCAGATTATAGGCCTTACGGGTATAATCAATATTGTAAGCTATGTAGGGTGATTCTTTGGCTAATTCATTGGGCTTAACCACAAATTTTTGTACCAGGATGGGGAGCAGGATCGCAAACACCAACACAGCCCCTATCCAAATTCCTCCACTTAACCAGATTAATTTCATCCTCAATTTAAAGGCGTTGACAAAAAGGACCAGGGCAAAGCCTATGGAGGCAATGATCAAAACCTTATAGGCCAGGACCTTGATGTGGACATCGGTATAGCCGGCGCCGAAAGCAGGTCCCTGTGTAGAATATAAAAGTCCATAAATTTTCAGATGATAACCCCAGGCCAGGAGTAGAACAATGATTCCTCCCAAGAAAATAAGGTGCTTCTTGGCTTTTGGTGTAATGGTAATTTTAGGTAAAGAGGTTGGGACACCCTCCGCTTGACTAAATTCACCCTCTATTTGAAGCGCACCGTTTTTCAGATACCAACCCATAGTGACCAGACCGGCAAAAATGAAAAGAACTAATAACCCGTCTCGGACGAAAATGTAAAAGGGAAGAGAGAACAGATAAAAGCCGATGTCCCTGTTAAAAATAGGATCCGTGCTGCCAAAAGGTTGCTGGTATAGATAGCGCAGGAGCATATCCCATTGAAAGGAGCCCTTTGACGCAACAACAAAACTAAGAATCAGAATAAAAGCTATGAGGAGAGAATTCAAGGCCCTGCCTGAGAGGCCAAGTTGGAAAACATAACCGTCCGTAGCTTTAAAGGCCGCCCCTGACCCGTCGCCCGGGTTTAAACGTTTGGCGGCGTAAAGGTTAAGGCATATGATAAGAATCAAAAGCAGCCAAACCAAGAAACCGAACCCGAATTTGCTCAAAAGCATGGTCCAGAAAACAGGCGAAAAGCCTAGATTTTCGAACCACAGCCAGTCAGGATAGATTGAAACCCCTAACCAGAGCAATAGAACAGCGATAAGCCCGAACCCTATGATAATCAATTTCTTATTCATGTCTTTTTCTCCCCAACGGTACCGTTAGTGAACCTCTTAAACGTAGATTTGACCCTTTTTTTCTCTCGGCGTTGGCAAAACCTTATTTTCAATAGCCTTATGGGACTCTTCCAGGATTGTCAACCACGTTCCAGATTCTTGCCCAAATGATTCCTGGGTTGAGCGGTTCAACGTTCACGGTTCCCGGTTGAAGAGCCCTAACTGGC
>DAOURD010000195.1:0-4314 GCA_030625295.1 Desulfobacterales bacterium
GTCATAGTAAATCAGCTCCTGAACTCTTGCGCCAGCACGAAGGCAAAGCAACTTTAATGCAACAATAACGGAACAATACGCTTTACACAATCAATCACATAATCCCGTCCCTTCTCCCCGTTTTCCAGGAGGTTTAGCCACTCTTCTGGTATCTGGCCATACCCGTAACAGGCACCAGCGATAGCCCCTGCCATGGCGCCGATAGTATCAGTATCTCCACCCAGGTTAACTGCTAAGACCACTGCATCCCGGAAGCTATCAGTCAATACAAAGGCCCCGATGGCGGCTGGCACGGACTCGATGGCCCTCAGGCTCAGGTTATACCGGGAAGCAATAGCCTCAATTACCTCAAGCATGGAACCTCGAGGGATCGACTTGATTCCATCAAGAGCCTCACCGAATCCCTTGTCTATATCTGTCACCTGGGCTGTGATGCTGTCCAAAAACTTCTCCACTTCAATCGGCCCACTTGACAGGCCGTGTTGAAATGCCAGGCCCACGGCCGTAGCCTGCGCCACAGCACCGGCAAGCCCCTCTGGATGGTTGTGCGTGATGCGGGCATTTAAGATGGCATTTGCTTTGATTGCTTCCAGATCGGCGTAGTAGAAGCAGCCAATAGGAGCTATTCTCATAGCACCGCCATTGCCAAAACTGTCTGTGCCCACCTGGTCCCAGGGGATCCCCTGCCTGATCCTTTCCACAACGCCAAAGATGCGTCGGCCATAGCCGCGGCCGGGATCAAAGTTTTCTTTGAATTTCCTGGCACATACCGCAGGATCGAACCTTCCTTTTTCTACCAGGGTCTCCAAGATCCCTATCATCATCTGCGTATCATCCGTGTAGTGCCCTTCTTCCCGGATCATGGTATCAAGGAGACCGAACTGACTATAAATCGCCCCGTGAGGCCAACCTTCCACAGGCTCACCCAAAGCGTCCCCCACAAACGTTCCCATGGCCGATCCTATAAATTTATCCAGGAATTGATCCTTATCTGAATCCTCCATTTCTCTCCTCAGCATTCATAAAGATGATTGCTTTTTCAGGTGTTTGATCTTGAGTCACAGAGTTATCTCCCTGACGGCGTCAACGACCATGTCCACCGACACCCCATTTAGGCACTGAGGGTCTTCACAATTGACTGCATCTATTTCAAAGCAGGGGGCGCAGTTCGCCACGCCTCTAAGGACCTTTGTCGCACGACCCACCGGCGACCATCTCTTGGGGCTGGAAGGCCCGAAAATGGGCACCGTAGGAGTCCCCATAAAGGCGGCAAGATGGGTCGCGCCAGAATCATTGCCAACAAAACATCTCGCCTGTCGAACCAAGGCCGTTAGGTAAGAAAGATCGTAGACTTCATATACCCGAAAGCATTCTTTTGCCCGGGCTTTGATAAACGGCGTCAGGTCTGATTCCGCCGGCCCCACAACAAACACCACTTCCCCAAGATTCATTCCCCTAATGATTGCAGCCACCCGAAAAAAACTTTCCAGCGGCCATCGTTTCCTTGGACTGCCCGCGCCAGGGTGCATGATAATCAAGTTCTTATCTCGCAGACTTTTGATTTGATCGATAACCTGGCCACAAGACGCCAACACCGGTTCCCTCATTCCGCACTCCGCAATCCGCACTCCGCAATCCGCCAACAACCCCTTAGCCTGCATCTGCCTCATCATATAGATGGCCACATGAGTCTCCTCCTGAACCGGAGGCCGGGGGCTTATTTTGTACACTTTTCCGCTGTGGTTTTGCCTGAGGTGACCCTCGACGGTGTCCGAAAGACTAATCAAGATTATTGTATCGTAGTCACTTATGAACTCTTTGACAACCGGTGTCATCTCTTCGTGAAACAGGGAAGAGAAGCGGGCGCTCTCAAGACAAAAATGCGCATCCACCACGTTCAACTCGTGTGCGATCTTTCCCACTTCACTTGAAGACAAAAGAGCCACAGAGGCTTTCTTTTCATGCTTCAAGGACACAAGTACTGGAAAGCTAAGAACCAGATCCCCCAGTGCCCCTGGATGAATGACCAGTATCTTTTCCGTCATTCTATAAGAACTGCTCGGTCGAAGAGCCTGGCACAAAGACGGGCTGTACGGATACGACGGGCTGAATCTTTCACGATCACGTAAAGCGGAGGAACAAAATTGAAGAACGGAGTGTTGGGTGCTCCAATTGGGGCAAAGCCCACATGTCCTGTTAGCTGTCGAGGATTTCTCTTATCCCTTGAGACAGCTGACTCATATTGAAGGGCTTCTGAATAAAGCCATTACAACCACGCTCCAGTATCTCGGTGGCCTGGCCGCTAATGCTGTATCCGCTTGAAAGAAGCACCTTTATGTCCGGGTTGAACTCCCTCAGTGTGTCATAGACATCACCGCCACCCATCTCCGGCATGACCATATCCAGGATGATGATATCAATCTTGTCCTTGTTTTTCTTATAGACCTCTACGGCTTCTTTGCCTCCTCTAGCCGACAAGACGTCATAGCCCGCTGCTGTTAGCATATCCTGGCCAACATCAATAATCATATCCTCATCGTCTACAAGCAAGACCGTTTCGTGTCCTTCATGAATCTCTTTCTCTCTCTCTTCTAGGCTCTGCTCACTGATCAGTGCATCTGCTGCAGGCAGGTAAATGTTAAAGGTCGCCCCATCACCCTTTTTACTGTAAACGTTTATGATTCCACCGTGATTCTTGATGATACCGTAAGCAGAAGCAAGCCCCAGGCCTGTTCCCCTGCCCATCTCCTTGGTGGTAAAGAAGGGCTCAAATATCCGCCGTTGTGTCTCTTCGTCCATGCCCACGCCGGTGTCGGTCACAGATACCTTCACGTAATTGCCAGGCTTTGCCCCAAAAGGCCTGACATCCCTTTCATCAATCGTGACATTTTCCGCTTGAATGTACAGGTCCCCACCCCCTGGCATGGCCTGCCAGGCATTCACATAAAAGTTTAACAGCACCTGCTCGATCTGTGTCCGGTCCACCTCTACCGTCCAGATATCTTTCTGATATCTTCCGTGGATCCTGACCTCCTTCTTCGTGCGACCAAACATCTCAGAACACTTCTTGATGAGCTCGTTTAGGTCGGTGGGCCTGACCTCGTATTTGCCACCCCTGGCAAAACCTAAGAGTTGTTTGGTAAGATCTGCCGCCCTTTCGACCATATCCTGTATCCCCTTGATGTGGGCAAAATGGGGATGGTCAGAATCGATATGCAGAAGCATCAAAGAGGTCCGTCCCTCGATACCCATGAGCAGGTTGTTAAAGTCATGGGCAATGCCACCTGCAAGGGTTCCAATGGCCTTCATCTTCTGGGCTTGGAGCAATTGGGCTTCAAGGCGTTTGCGATCGGTTACATCTCTTGCCACCCCGTAGGTTCCTATAAACCTTTTGTCTTGTTGGCCGACAGCTTTATCATATATCCCCATGGCCTTTAATTCCACCGTCAAACATCTCTCGGGAGTATTGTGGTTCTCAGAACATTTTAGTCTTAATTCTACGCCCTTAGCGGCACGTCCACCGGTTCTCCTTTCGTTAAAATGATTTTTTGCTTTGTCTATGTCGTGTTCAAAGACAATGGAGGCATAATGTTTGCCAATCAACTGCTCGCTTTTGTAGCCAAGCAGAGGTTCAACAGCACCATTTATAAATGTAAATTTTCCCTCATGATTGAGGGTATAAATTATATCTGGGGAGACATTGACCAGATATTGATATCGCTTTTCCGTTAGCTCGAGCTTTCCGTTGACAAGTTCATATTCCCGCTTCAACTTATTCTGATTAAGGGCATTCTTGACTCTTTTTTCAAGTTGCTCAAAATCAAAGGGCTTTCTCAGATAATCGTACGCCCCCCTCCTCAAGGATTCTACGGCCGAGTCTACAGAAGCGTGCCCCGTCATAACGACGACCAAGGTCTCCTGATTTTGGCTATTTATATAGTCCATAATCTGATGACCACTCATATCCGGCATAACAATGTCAAGAAGAACAAGGTCAAAACTACCTTTGGCCAAATGTTCTACCGCTTCTTTACCACTGTACGCTGTTTGTGCGTCGTAGCCCTGTTTGCTTAACAAGACCTTCAGGCTATCGCACATGCGGGCTTCATCATCAACTATCAAGACCTTCGGCACATAAGACATGGTGACCTCCACAAGCTAATACCTGGGTTAAGCGGTTCAACGTTCACGGTTCCCGGTTGAAGAGCCCCTGGCCCAGACCCTGGCCCAGACCGGGATTATGAGCTTAGTAGATTAATTTAAGCACGTCGCGCCAGGGCGGGCCGGGACTACATGGGCACCAAAATCATCTTG
>DAOURD010000040.1:0-7303 GCA_030625295.1 Desulfobacterales bacterium
GGCCACATTACGTTCCTTGACCTTTAGGTCTTTTACAAGACCCTTGATGGTATCGGCCACCACCTCGGGCTCTTTGATACGACCTTCCTCTATAAGACCATGAGGTAGGTCAGCCATGCCAAACTTTTGTAAGATACAACTTTTTTTTGTCTGCACCACCTCACCCAGCTTAATCGTTCGCGAGCCAATGTCCAGGCCTATGAGGTGGTCCTTTTTGCCAAAAATCATGGCGCTTCCTCAGTTACTGTTACTGAATACGCAATAGTTCACCGCAGAGTGCGCAGAGAACGCAGAGAGAATATAGATATAAAAAGATTTTTTTGTTTTCATACTCGGCGCTCTCCGCGTTCTCAGCGGTAAATAGGATGGGGTGAACGGTTACCTGAATACCTTATCTTTGTCCGAAAGTTTGTAATCAAGGGCCAAAAGTATCTTCCGCTTGGTCTCCATACGGCAATCCATGCCCTTTTCTATCCTGTCAATGGTGATAGGGGACACACCGGCTTTTCTTGCCAGTTCAGCCTTGCTCATCAAGAACGATTCGCGAATTTGTTTCAATGCATTCTTCCCCATGTGACATTGTCTCCTGGTAACCGGGTAGATGGTAAACCATCATACACAGCCCTTAAGATGATGTTTTGCCCTGCAATCTGTGTGCCATATAGGATTTTGGAGGATTACTAATTTTAACGTCTCGGAAATTCTACAGCTTGTTGCAATTACAGCACTTTCGGGCGGGGATAAACCCCGCCCCTACGTAGGGTTGGGCTTTACGCCCGACCTTGGCTGCCATCCCAAGAAAAGAATGATGGAATAATGTACCTGCCCGCCATTGCCAGAAATGCTAGCATGTAAAGTGCATGCCCTACGTGTCGTCGGCAGGCGGGTACAGTTCCAGGCCAAAAAATTTCCCCATGGCCCAGACCCTGGCCCAGACCGGGTTTTTTCTCTCCGTGGCATTCTCTAGTTTCTGTCGCGCCAGGGCGGGCCGGGCTCGACTTGCAGGAACGTTCCCGGACTCCTGTCGCGCCCCTGGCCCAGACCGGGTTTACCCCCCTAAGAGATTGTTGGGCTCCTGTCGCGCCAGGGCGGGCCCTTCGGTCGAAATGACAGAAAAAGCGTCGAAATGACAGAAAAAGCAATGGATATGAACGATTACCATTTATTATCCCGGAAGAAGTGAATTTGTCAATCAATTTATATTAACTTGTATATAAGTTGTTTTAAATTATCATATATTGTAGGTTTTTGAGGGCAGGATACCACATATTGTTACAAAATCGCTGCGCGATTTGTAACTACTTAGGTTCAAGGTTCCAAGGTTCAAGGTTCAGAAGTCAGAAGTCAGAGATCAGAAGTCAGAAGTCAGACCTCAGACCTCTGATCTTTGACCTCTATTCTTTTAACTGAACCGTGAACCGTGAACCTGACAACCTGAGTAGTTACAACTTTAGCTCACTTTAGACACTTTAGACACTTTTTAAACGACCGTATACCCGGGCCCGTCACCCGCTTCAGGGCAAATCCAGGTTATGTTCCCGTAGGGGTCCTTGATGTCGCAGGTTTTGCAATGAAGGCAATTTGAAGGGTTGAGCCTGAGTCTTTTTCCATGGGTCTTATCGTCGGTCTCCAATTCATAGACATTGCCAGGGCAAAACCTTGTACAGGGGCATCGATAGGTCTCAAAGCATTCATTCACACACAGACTCGGGTCGTGAACAATCAAATGACAGGGTTGATCTTCCCTGTGCTGAGTTTTTGACAAATAAACACCAGTGAGTTTGTCCACGAAGAGCACCCCGTCATATGCCTGCTTCTCATATGTCCTTGTACGGTGCGAATTAACATCTTCTTTAAAGGGTCTTAAGGTCCTGGAGTCCTCCTCAATGGGCATTCTATCAAATATACCCTGTCCGTCAGTCAGATATTGCGCGCCTACATGCAAGAACTTGACCAGACCTTTTTTGGATACAGCCTGGGTAAAATTCCTCCCCGTGTAGAGCTCCTTTTTGAGCCAACTAGCTTCAAACAGGTGATGGTAATAGCCCAGGGTCTCTTGCGTAAAGCTCCTCTTACTAAAGGCATCTACAATTGCCTCTGCCGCAAGCATACCCGACTTCATGGACGTATGGATGCCTTTCAGCGCCGGTGCATTTAGCATTGAGGCGCAAGCCCCCACAAAAAGACCGCCGCCAAGGGCCAGCTTCGGCATCGTGTAATACCCCCCCGTGACGATCGTCCTGGCACCCTGCTCAATCACCCGGCCACCTTTTATAAGTTTACTGATGAACGGATGCCGTTTGAATCTTATGAATTCTTCGTACAGATCGAGCCTGGTGTCCTGATAACTCAATCCCACGATAAGCCCAAGGGAGACCCTGTTGTCCTTCATCTCGTAAATAAAGCCACCGCCGTGGGTATTCAAACCCAGCGGGTAGCCGAACGTATGAATATCATTGCCCCGGCTATTCGAAAAATAGTTGGTTTCAGGCAGTTGGATCACCTCTTTGATACCGGTTTCAAACACCTGTGGCATCTTGCCCTCAAAAATGTGCAGCTTGCTGGAAATCGCCTGCAGCAGGCTTCCCCTGGGGCCTTCTCCAAACACGGTTACCTTTGCCAGTATGTCGATACCTGCTTCAAAGTTTGCCTTGGGGGCGTTATCCTTGCCAACCCCCTTGTCTCCTGTCCGAACTCCGATGACGGTCCTTTCGTCCTGGCCGTAAAGGACTTCTTTGCCCGCAAAGCCCGGAAAGACGTTAACCCCAAGACCTTCAGCAAACCTCCCCAGCCAAGAGACAAACCTGGACAGGCTTATGATATGGAACCCCTTATTGTGCATGTACTTTGGCACAAAAGGAACGCCATAGTGGCGTGTTCTGGTCAAGAAATGGAATTCATCCCCACGGACGTCTGTCTCAATGGGACAGCCTGTTTCCCTGTAGTTTGGAATAAGCTCCTTGAGGGCAATCGGGTTCAGAACCGCGCCGCTCAACGCATGAGAACCTATGTCCGCCCCCTTTTCGATAAGAGCTACCTCAAGCTCAAGGCCCTTGCTCTTGGCCAGTTTCATCAGATGAATTGCACCAGCGAGGCTCGCAGGACCCCCTCCCACAAACAGTACATCAAATTCGATCTGCTCTCTGACGTTATCCATTGTCTCTCCATCCAAGTGGTCTAATTCCTAAATTCGGTGACGTATTTTGTGTCAGGACGTCTACCACGGGTAAGCTGAAACCAAAAAAGTGCCTAAAGCCCGCCCTGGCGCGCCGCAAACAAAACGGTCTATGGACTATGTAAGCCAGGTCTGGGCCAGGGTTTGAAGTGCCTAAAGTGAGCTAAAGTTGAGGAATGCGCTTTCAGCGCAGTCAATTTTAGAAATGGACGACAAAGCATTCTCATGCAATATTTACCCGTATTGGAAAAAGCAAATAAAATTAACAGAATACCTTAACTTTAGGCACTTTAGATCACTTTAGGCACTTCGACCTTTTGAAATGAATAAAGAACTTAGCTCCGCTTCGCTACGCAATTGGAATAATGGAATGATGGAATACTGGAATATTGGGTTAAGAGGAATGAAAACAATTAGAAAATGATTTTTTTCGGCTTCTCATCCCCAAGATTCCATCATTCCACTATTCCATCATTCCATATTCATGGCACAGAAAACTGACGTTGAAAGACAAATGATTACAAAGAGTTATAGAATTTCCGAGACGTTGAATTACGTCATTCAAGGCCATGGCACGTTAGTCGCGGAAGGCGGCGAGGAACGCGAGGTCAAGAAGGGGGATTTTGCCCTGGTCCTCCCCGATGAAAAACACCAATACAGGAATAAATCGGCAACAGAGCCACTAATCATGATCTGTGCGGTTCCCAAGAAGTTCGAATAAAAGCTAAAGCATATCCATCACTCTGACGAAAAGATGAACAGTATTTCTAACTTGATTCTATAGAAAATTGGGACCTGGGCGGTTGCTTGAAAAATCCCCCTAAATCCCCCTTTAATAAAGGGGGACTTTTTAGCCAAAAGTGGTTTCCCCCCTTTGGAAAAGGGGGGTTAGGGGGAATTTAGATGGTATTGATAAGACGACGTATCTCCTAACCGCACAGGTCGGAAAATTGCATTTCTTAGCGGCGTAGTCCCGCCGATGGCGGGATTATGTGAAATCGCAAAGCGACTTTATAACCGCATCGCTCACAAACAATAATGACAACAAGAGCAAAAAAATCATTTCATCCCATCCCGTTTGGAAAATACCTGCTTTTAGATAGAATTGCTGTAGGTCGTGAGGCCGAATTCTATCTTGCCCAAAAGAGGGACGAAAAAAGCCCTGAGAAACCTATTGTCATAAAACAAATGCTTCCCAGGCTCACCTCAGAAGAGGGCTTGATGAAAGCCTTCATCAACGAGGCCAAACTT
The DNA here is from genome assembly GCA_030625295.1 of Desulfobacterales bacterium. Lineage (GTDB taxonomy): Bacteria > Desulfobacterota > Desulfobacteria > Desulfobacterales. The sequence goes on from DAOURD010000040.1 coordinate 4,427, forward strand.
GCCGCTTTTCTGAAACATCGCAACATCATTAAAACCTATGATTTCGGAACCATTGAGGGCACTTGTTTTGTTGCCATGGAATATCTCTTTGGCAAGAGTCTTCGAGCCATAGACAGTACGTCGAAGCAGAAAGAACGACCAATTAACCTGGAAAATGCCCTTCATGTTGCGGCCCAGATTTGCACCGGACTAGATTACGCCCACAAACTGAAAGACCCTCAGAGAAACAATGACTACATCATTCACAGAAATATTTGCCCTGATAGCGTTTTCATAACTTACGACGGTCAGATAAAGCTCACAGATTTCAGCGTTTCCACCAACGGCAGCCGCGACGACAGATCCCAGATGGATATTATGAAAGCCAAGTTGGCCTACATGTCTCCGCAACAGGTCGATGGAAAAACCATCGATCACCGCTCGGATATCTTTTCCACAGGAATTCTCCTGTATGAAATGGTCACGGGCAAGAAGATGTTTGATGGAGAAACCATGCAGGTCTTTTCTCGGGTTCGGCAAGCAAGATTCGACCCGCCGGAAAGCATTGTTGATTGCCAATACCCCAAAGTTTATGAAATCATCTATCGGGCTCTCGAGAAAGAGCCGGAAAAACGTTACCAGTCCGCTGGTGAAATGCTTGCCGACCTGAAGGAAGTTACCATTGCCATGCCCTCCCGGCCAACCGCCGAGGGCCTTGCCGATTATATGAAACTCCTTTTTGAGGAAAGGATGGACGCTGACAAACTCGCTAACAAGCGGCCTGCACAGATCAGCGTTATAGACGTATCAACAGAGCAAAGCGGTCTTGAAGAATCCACCCACAAAAAAGCTACACAGACCGATTCTCCGGCGACATCGCAAGGGGAGATCGATACTGAGGAACCTGCTGGTCATCCCGCTGCACAGAAAGAGCCGGTGGAGCTGTCAGCAAAGGAGGCCGGGCTTGAAGAACTCTCTGATGAAGAGGCTGAAAAGACCGATTCCATTGGGCCACCGGAGCCCGAGATTCATGCTCACCAACCCACTGATCAACCGGCTGCACCGGCCGCTCCAGTAAAGCCATCAACAGATGGGGCCAGCCCTGTTGAAGAACCCCGTCGTCAGGAGACAGCACAGACCTATTCCGCGGAGCCATCAAACCAGGTGACAAATGTTGAAGATATCCCTGAGCAGAATCTTCAACACATAGATTCCGGACGGCAGGCACAACCGGCGAGGAGTACCCCTGATCCGTATGAAAAGGTTGAAACTGCGAAAAAGCCCCACGTTGTGCCTGCAGAAGGCCGACTGAAAAAAGGAAACGCAAAAGCCTTTTGGTATGCAGCCCTTGCAGCAACCCTTGTCGTCATCTGTGCGGTTTCTGTCTGGCTGTTCTGGAGAGAGCCAGACACGATGCGGCTAACGGCTGTTGAGTCAAGCAAACTGGAGGCAGCCATGGAAGCGCTTGAAGCAGAGCGATTTGCCGAGGCAATCACCCTGCTTGAAAAAGTCATGGCCGGCAACCCCGCGATGATCAGCATGGTTTCGGCCCCATACTCACGTGCTCTGCAGGGTCGAGCTTCCGGACTTGTCGAGACTGACCCTGACGAGGCCAAAGCTCTGCTCCTAAAAGCTGTGGAGTTGGATCAGGGGAGTGTACAGGGGCTATTCCAACTGGGTCTCATCTATCTCCAAGAAAAGGACTACACCAAGGCCATTGAGACATATCAAAAGGCGGCCGACCTGGACTCCCAGTTTGCTGAGACTTTCTTCAATCTTGGATATCTTTATGCAATCACAAAGCATTATGCCAAGGCAGAGGAGATGTACGGACGTGTGGTTGAACTGGCGCCACCTTTTGTTGATGAGGCGCTCTTCAATCTCGCAGTGGTCCAGAAGCGGCTGGACAAACGGGCCGAGTGCATTAAGAATCTGGAGCGGGCGATAAAGGTTAATCCTAAGAACAAGCAGGCAAAACGATATCTCAAGTCGTTGAAGGGCAGATAGGGGGAAACTCGATGAAAATCAATAGTAAACGAATTATTCGAACGGATCTGGTGTGGATCATCCTGATCTTGCCGTTTATCGGTTGTGCAAGCTTGAGCAAGACTCCCCAAGAGGGATTGGCCGATGAATCCGAGCAAGCATCCCTCGCAGATGTCAAATCAACGACTCAAGCGCCCGCGGAAGAGGTCAAACCAGTTACTCCTGAATCACAGCCAGCTCAACAACCAGAATATCTGGTGCACAAGGTCAGATGGCCGGGTGAAACGCTGTCGGTTATTTCTCAGTGGTATACAGGAAAAGCGAGAAACTGGAAAATCCTGGCCGACGCCAATCCCAAGCTCAACCCTAATCGGATTTTTAGGGGAAATGAAATTCATATTCCTGGTGACTTGCTGAAGAGACGAGAACCAATGCCAAAACGATTCGTTGCCAGGTTTGCTCAGAAATCGAAAAAGAAAAAATCCCCCTCAAAGCCTCCACCTACACCCGACGCAGAGGAAGATCTCACCCTCTTCGGCCCCAAAGGAATGCCCGAGTAGGGAGTCCGCCTCCAGAAGACGTGGCTTTGATCTGTCCGCCAAAAGCGGACTACAACAGGCTATCTCTTTGCCACCCCATGCACCCAAATCAGCGACCAGCGGTAGAACCGGTGGCTTGAGGAGGGCCCCTATAAGGGGCCAACATAACGATTCTCTTTCGCTGGACAGAAATTCGAATATCGAAGCACGAAATTCGAGACAATACCAAATGACAAAAATTCAAATGACCAAAACGCCTCACAAACCAGGTTGCCCCAGAAAGACGGCTCGGGTTGAATGTTTCAAACATTAAGGCATTAGAATTTCGAATTTTTTTCGGCCAATCTGAAAAATGGGCGATATTCGTATTTCG
>DAOURD010000356.1:0-2843 GCA_030625295.1 Desulfobacterales bacterium
ATTTCATAAAAATACCATAAAAAGACTTATTCTACAGACTCAACGATTGCGATAAGCTGCTGTCGACATTATGGCCAGTCATCCCGAGCTATGCGTCGACGATCAGTGATGGCGGGAAGCATCGGGGTCAGTTAGAGCCGGTTCATGATGGCAGGAAAGTCCAAGATAGATGAAGATTGTGAGGAATTGAGCGTTGTGGCGGACCCATGGAACCTCAAACTGAAACCTGCAAAACTGAAGGCCCTTGGACGCACGGAGGATAGCATGAGTTACAAGAAGGATCCCAGCTACCAAGGTATTTTGGAAACAGCACGCAGGATCAAGAAGACTCTCTCGGCCATGTGTCGGGCTGGCCCATGTGATCTGAAGAATAGCATGTTTCTGGCTTCCCGAAGCTGACCATTGGGAAATGGGTGACTCCGTGTTGTTGTCGAATTTGACTTTACAACGGTGGGAGGACCTGTTTACATGTGACCATATTGTGTGGTCACAAGAGGAACTGACAATGATAGAAAGCAATATTAGACAAACTAAGGCCAAGTTGTCCTCTTACATTTCGCAAGTGGCACAGGGAGAAGAGGTTGTCATTGTACGAAGGGGTAAACCGGTGGCGATCCTGAAGCCAATTGAAAAAGCAACGGCATTGCCCAGCATGAAGGGCTTTCGTGAAAAGATACGCTTGAGAGGACTGTCGCCTTCTGAGACCGTTATCAAAATGCGAGAGGAGTCCAGATATTGACGGAGCTTCATTATGTGGACACTTCCTATTTAGCACCGTACTACCTGCCCGAAGCAAACAGCGAGGTGGTGGAAAAAAGGCTGCTGAAGCTGCCTGCAGGCTCTTTGGTAGTCAGCCCTCTTGTGCGTGCGGAATTTGCTTCTCTTCTGTCCAGAAAGTGCAGGGCAAAGGAGATGGGTGAGTCAGATGCCCGTCGAACAATGACGGCTTTTGATAGACACGTGGGGGCTGGAAGTTTGCGTATGGTTTCGATACTCTCCCGTGATTTTCAACAGTCAACCGAATGGATTATGGCCATGAAACATGCCTTGAGGGTTCCCGACGCTCTCCACCTTGCCGTTGCGGCACGACAGAACGCTTTCTTGTGGACGCTGGATCGAGGTCTAGCCAAGGCTGCCAAATGGATAGGACTTGCAACCCGCAAATGATGTGAATCGGGCGTTGTACATCTTGAATCGGGTCAGACCACGCCAAGTAGCATACATCTGAGATTTCGAGGTGCCACAGAGCAGCAAGTCATTGAAGCTATCAGAACAGAGACGTGGGAGTTCGCGGAGCGCGGAGGAACTGTATGAAGATTACCTATGATCGGGAGGTTGATGCCCTTTACATTCGTTTCAAGGAGACCACAGTAACAACGAAACACCTGGCAGAGGGGATAGCTGCTGACTACGATGCTGATGGCCGTCTTGCCGGAATCGAGATTCTCGATGCTGTCAAGCGGTTGGGAGATCCTCAAGTTTTTAAACAGGTCATTCTGGAAGATATAGCCCTTGGCAGGCAGGAACAGCCTTCAGCTTAAATGGGAAAGGCCGATAACACCCTGGAAATTGTTCCCATCGTGATTTTAAGCGGGAAAGCGGGACGTACATAAATATATAAAAAAACTTCCGGGTAAGATGTTAAGTGCTTGATATTGGGGCGGGAAAGCGGGACACATCTTAAAGAGAGATGAGAGAGACGAGAGGGTCACGTCTCAACTATTAAGTATCGGGGGAAATTGGGTCAGAATGAGATACGCCCATGATAGCAAGAAGATAGGTCAATTGCAGAATCTGAGACAAGCTGAACCAGCTCAAGGAACAAACACTTAATGTTCAAGATCTGACCATAGTGGTTCCCTCACGGATGTTTCAAAAGTCGCAGGAGCCTGAAATGGAAGGAAGACCCTATTGGATTGCCATAGGCGACATTCATGACGATGTGTCCCAGATAGGAAATGTCCCTGGAATCTCAGAGGCCCAAGGCGTTCTCATCTCTGGCGATATCACTAACTATGGAAGCCGGGCATGGGCTGAGAGACTTTTAGGGGAGATCGAGCGTTTGAATGCCAAAATCCTGGCGCAGATTGGGAATATGGACACACGAGACGTAGAAGATTACCTTGAGCAGAGGGGGTTTAATGTGCATGCCAGGGCCACGGACCTGGGTTTTGATGTTGGCCTTGTCGGGGTCGGTTATTCCACACCGACGCCTTTTGGAACTCCTTCCGAGGTTAGCGACGCTCAAATTCAGGCCTGGCTTGACCAGGCCATAGAAGAAGCCCGGGATTTTGAACATCTGATCCTCATGGCCCATAATCCACCCTTCGGTACCAAGACCGACCGCGTCGGTTTCGGCCAGTCTGTCGGCAGCAGGGCGGTGAGGGAGTTCATTGAAAAACATCAGCCAGAAGTGTGTATTACGGGCCATATTCACGAGTCCAGGGCGGTTGACTGGATAGGAAAAACTCAGATCATCAATTCTGGGCTGTTTGGGGCTGGTGGATATGTCTTAATCCGGCTCGTTGAAGGTAAGCTTGAGGCCGAGCTCCGGCAGACATGAAATAGCTCATAGCTCAGATAACATAGCGGGAGAAACATCTTTGATGAATCAATCCAAGGCTGCCGAAGGGGAAATCGCGGCTCATATCACTCCCAAGGGCAAAGATGGCAAAAATAACGCTACAGTATAACCTTCAAGTAATAAATCCTGTGTGGCAGGCCACAGTCAACAATCGAAACCAGGGTAAGGGTTGCCCCTGCTGTGCCGGAAGGAGTGCAGGTACCGACAACTGTTTGCAAACGATTAACCCACAGTTATCCAAAGAATGGCATCCCAAGAA
>DAOURD010000031.1:0-8096 GCA_030625295.1 Desulfobacterales bacterium
AGCCGTTGACACAGGATGAGGCGGTAAGGCGAATCATTTGGCCTGATGATCAAAATCTGAAGCATAACAAAAGAGCAGCGCTCCTTTTGTCCACCCAGATCATGGGGAAGAAGTGGGCATCCGGATTCATGACCCTGTAAGCGTTCAGGAATGATTTTGTCAGGACCAGACCCAGCAGCACCTCTTTGCTGCATCCGGTTTCTGCCCGGATAAGGTTTGGATCGTATGAGTCATCATCCGGATTCACATAATTTGCCAAAAGCGTGTAAAAGAGAAAATCCGCACAACTGAAAAACATCAGGGCCTTGTTATAGGTGGTTGGTTCACGACGATAAGATTGCAGGGCGTATTCGAATGTGTAGCCTGCCATCCGGTCACCGCCGACCGCGTATGGCAATCTAGATTCGTCTGGAATGTTCTTGTAGGTGGAAAGTCCTGGATAGAATTTGCCGCCCTTCTGGGTGAAGAAGCTTATTTGGGGAGAATCAGCCCCTACCTCCTCAGCCACCACCTGATGGCCCATTTCATGGAGGTATAGATGGGTAGCGTAGGCAGCACCGATGGAGGCGACATCGGCAAAGTCAAAGGCCCAGGCATTCTGTCCTGGAGCCACGGAACATAGACATACAGTCAAGCTGACAGCGATCAATACGGAGCGAATTTTGTGCACGATCCTTACAAGCAACCCTTTTTGCGTCTTTTAGTCTTTGTTTCGGCATTGATCGCTCAGTACTTGAGAATTTTTTTCGTGGAAAATGCGGAAAGGGCGCACTCCGAAAAAGGTAATAGTTCACCGCTGAGTTCGCAGAGAACGCAGAGAGGATACAAACGTAGAGGGGCAGAAGGATTCTCCTCTGAAGCCGTAAGCACCGTAGCGTGGGGGGCTCTGTCCCCCACAATATGTGCCCCACACCTGCCCGCCACCCGCCTGCCAACGCCACGCTCGCCGGGTAGCTACGGTGTCTCCACACAAGGCAACCTGCCCGCCATTGCCACGCATGCTGGCATTGAAGCTTCCCTTCCTGTACCTGGCGATGGCAGGCGGGTGGCGGGCAGGTTGCCTTGTGCGTGGGCATTGTAACCTCGGTGTGACCCAGGCGTTGGCAGGCGGGTCGGTGCGATCCAGGCGTTGGCAGGCGGGGAGGGGGCACGCTACGGGACATGGATGTATGTGGCATGCTCAAAAAGCCAACGGGCTCGAGGAGTCAACATACTAACCACACAGGTCGGATTTTTTCGTGGAAAATCCGGAAGGAAAAAGGAGGGAAAGGACTGGGGCACTGCATGGGTGATGCCGTCATAGTGACTATAAGGAGGATAAGGAGGCCCTTTCAAGGTTTGACATCTTTTAAGGTGACGGGAAATCCTAGTAGAAGGCAGAAGATCGTGGCCTGACGGAAAAAGGCGTGCCTGTCAGTTTCCGTAGAAAACTGCCTTAGCACCTTTTCCGGATGGGTAAAGAATTCCTTGAACGTAGTCTGGAGAACTGTGTTGCCCTTATGCTTGAAGACCAGCGTATTTCTCGCTTCCACGATCTCAAGCTCAACCGGCCCGTCTGCGGGCACAGGCAGGTAGTCGTGATGGATCAATATATTTTCCATACGCCGGGTAAGGGCCTTGTCCCTGATCGGGGCCAGGCGGCAGGCCTTGAGCGTCTTCTGGTCCAGGGACTTGAAGACCTCTGCCGGGTAAAGGGTATAGCGGTAGTAAAAATCATTTCACGACATCCCTCACACAAGCAAAAAAGTACTTTACGTTTTTTTGAGATAAAATCCTTACGGATTAACTCCAACTGCTTCTTTTGAGAGCAGCGCGCAAAGATTCACGTTCTGGGGCAATTTGTCTGGCGAGGTAGATTTTTGCCAGACTCTGATGCGGAAATGACTCTGAGGAGGTTGCCTCTCTTTGTGAATACCACGACAAGGAGACGACCTGTATCTGTTGTGCCGAATGCGGCCCATCGCTTTTCTGCGATCGAGTGTCTTGGATCATCGACAACAAACAGCGGTTTGTTGAAGAAAGCGTAACCTCTCAACAAGTTCGGGTAATAGGCGTAATTCTTGCATGCCATCAATACACTAATGATGGAATATTGATGAACTCGTAAAAAGTCAAAAAACTCCCTCTCCCTTGACGGGAGAGGGTTGGGCCTGCCCTGGCGCTTTGCCCCCATTGCAGGCTATCAAGCTCGCGAGACCAGGTCTGGGCCAGGGGTGAGGGTGAAAAATGACGCATCGAAGCTATATTTTTTTCAAGATTAACAATAAAGAAACCGATAGAATATATAACCTGGGTTGAGCGGTTCAACGTTCACGGTTCCCGGTTGAAGAGCCCTAACTGGCTGTTAGCAAAAGGATGACGCATCAATAAAGAAAGTTCACCGTTCAAAGTTCATAGGTTCAAAGGTTGTCAACCCTGAACCCTGAACCCTGAACCCTGAACCCTGAACCCTGAACCCTTGTAAAGTAGACTATAACCTTTGAACCTTGAACCCCTGGCCCAGACCGGGACTACCGGCTTGGTAGCTTAGACTAAGCTGAAGCGCCAGGGCGGGCCTGAACCTGAAACCGATCACTTTAGGTAATAATCGTTTTTGATCCAACTTTGACACTTGATGTGTAATATACTCAAATTATGGAGGTGGCAGAATAATGGCTACACTTAGAAAAGCACTGATTGTTTTTGTTCCGGTCATCGTCTGGGTGGTCTTGTTTGGTCTCGGATGCCAGAAAAAAGAGGACAAAGAGAAGGCTCAAAAGGGGCCGGCAGCGCCCATTGGGCCGCATGTTGAGAAATCGGCTTCATTGGACAAAAAGCAGATGCCTCCTGACATGGGAGGAGAGTACCCCAAGGAAATGATGGAAGCTCTACAGAAGATGCAACCGGAAAAAGCGGCTTTACCTCGGGCAAAGAAAGACCATGTCCCGGTGTCCGTGTCTCCGGACGTTCGGAGCAAATGGAAGGCTGTCGTAATAGAGGTTGCCAACAAACAAACGAATGAACAGGAAGACTATGTTGTTGATATTAACAAAAGTTTCGTCATTCCAAACACCAAGATAAAGATTGACGTGCTTGCCTTTCTCCCTGATTTTTCAATGTCTCCAAAGGGGATAACTTCTCTTTCCAATGAACCTAAAAACCCCGCTGTCAAGGTAGTCATCCGCGAGGACGACAAGAAGATCTTTGAAAGCTGGCTCTTTCAAAAACTACCCACGATTCATCCCTTTGAACACAAGGTGTATGGTATCAAACTGAGGGGCCAAAAGCCGGCCTGATCCCAGGGAGGCGTCTGTTGAAAGAGCATGATTGCACGCTTATAGAGATTAAGCAGGAAATTCCGGGTTTTGATCATTTCATTGGCTCGTGGGCATACAGGGGAGATATCGATTTAGTGGTGGATGTGGGGCCAGCCAATTCAGTGGGCAAGTTGATAGAGGCCCTTATGAAGATGAACATGGAGAGGGTGGATTACATACTCCTCACACATATACACATCGATCATGCAGGTGGACTGGCCGAATTCCTGGAGCATTTCCCGATGGCCCGGGTAGTATGTCACGATAAAGGGATAAGGCATCTCGTAGATCCCTCTAAGCTATGGGAGGGCAGCCAAAAGGTCCTCGGTGAGATTGCTGAAGCCTTTGGTCCTCCTGAAGGTGTAAAAGAGAAGATGTGTATCCCCCACACACAGGCACAGGCACACATGAAAAACCTTGTCGTCATTGAGACTCCCGGTCATGCCCCTCACCACCTCAGTTTCAGTTACGGGAAAAACCTCTTTGCCGGTGAGGCCGGTGGCAACTATTTCCCCGTCCGGGATATGGATTACCTGCGCCCTGCCACCCCTCCCAGATTTTTCCTGAAAGATTTTCTGGAGAGCGTGGACAAATTGATGGCTCTGGGTGACCAGCGTATATGCTATGCCCATTTTGGAGACGCCCCAAACTCTCGCCAGATGCTGAAGCGGTTCCGGGCTCAGATTCTGAGATGGAAAGAGGTTATTCAGAAAGAGATGTCACCCGGTTCTAATGATCTTGTGATGAGATGTGTGGATAGTCTCCTGGAAAAGGATCATGATTTGAAGGCGTTTAGGTATATGGACCCTGATACGCAAAAGAGGGAAAGATTCTTCATGGCCAATTCAGTCAGGGGCTACATAGGGTTTTTGCAAGATGCATGACAATGTCCCCGCCCCCCTTTGCTAAAGGGGGGAGATTGGACTCTTAAGTTAATGACATTCTTTGATACCCAATACTCCAGTACTCCAACACTCCGGCCAATTCGTGCAGGCAGAGCCATTTGACTCTGACCACGCCCCAAGGACGTGGAATTATATTTCGAATTAAAAGACGTGGATGGCAGACGATCGGATCGCAATGTGAACGTCTTTCCCTTCCGGGAGCTTCATTTCAAAGAGAGCGCCCCTGGTGAGTATTGCCCTGAAGATGACATTTCCCGTCCTGACCGCAACCTCGTGGTAGATGCCGCGATCTGTCAGCTCTAATACCTTGCCTTGAAAGACGTTAATGCCATTTCCGGAAACCTTTTCTTTGCTTATCACAATATCTTCAGCCCTGATGGCCACGTAGCGCTTGTCTTTTTCGGGTGGACTCTGGAGGTATAACTCCAGGTCATCCACCACGGCTTTGGTGTCTCTAAAGGTGGCCGGGAAGACATTTTTCATGCCCACAAATTCAGCCACAAAAGGAGTGGCCGGCCGTTGGAAGACTTCAGAGACCAGGCCAGTCTGTTCAATTTTCCCGCGGTTGAGGATGGCAGTGCGTTGGCCCAGGAACAGCACTTCGGCAAAATCGTGGCTGACCATCAAGAAGGTGATTCCCACCTCTTTGTGGAGTTTTTTCAGAACGTCCCGAATCTCTTCGCGGAAATTGGGGTCCAGGGCGGAGAGCGGTTCATCCAGAAGCAGCACGGAAGGATTCACAGCCAGGGCACGGGCAAGGGCCACTCGCTGCTTTTCCCCGCCGCTTAGATAGGAAATGGAGCAGTGAGCCAGTGGCTGGAGTCCCAGCCGCTCCATGAGCCACTCCACCCACTTTCTGGAGGCTTGTGGATCAGTTCTCTGGTAACTCAAGCCGTAGGTGACGTTTGCCAAAACGGAGAGGTGGGGGAAGAGGGCATAGTCCTGGTACACGATCCCGATGCCACGCTGCTCCGGGGGAAGGGCCGTAATGTCTCGCTCCTTGATCCGGATGCGCCCGCTGGTGATAGGAACGACGCCAGCAATTGCTTCCAGCATCAGGGTCTTTCCCGCACCTGTTGGACCCAGAAGCGTGAAGAATTCCCCATCTTTAATTGAGAGGTCGATGTCTTGCAGAGCAAAACCAGACAGCTCAATGCGTAAGCCTTCTATCTCGATCATGTTTGGTTCTCTTTTGGCAGAGAGAAAATTCTCAAGAGGAGAAATAGCACGAGGCAGACCAGTATGAGCCAGACAGCCACAGGCTGAGAATATTTCAGGCCATAGGCCGTGAAGCGTTCATAAATCATCACCGGTGCGATCATGGGATGATAGGCCACGATAATAACGGCTCCAAATTCGCTGATCGCTCTTGCACAACACATGATAATCCCTACCAGGATGGAGCGCCACGCAAGGGGAAAGGTCACGCGCAAAAACGTGCTGGTGAGGGAAGCTCCGAGACTCCTGGAGACATTTTCCAATCGCACCGGGATGGCTTCAAATCCTGCCTTGACCGTGTTGACATAAAATGGCAGCCCTACAAAGGTCAGCACTGCCACAATTCCAGTGACCGTTCCCATGACGTGTATCCCGACCTGGTGCATCAGGTGTCCGAGCCAGTGATTTTTCCCGGCTATGCCCAGAATGGCAATCCCCACGACGGGGTGCGGAATCATAATGGGAAGATCGATGATGCTCTCAACAAATCTCTTACCCAGAAAATCCTTTCGGGCAAGGAGATAAGCAAAAGGAGTCCCAATTGTAAAAGAAATAAAGGCTGCCAGCCCGGATGTGTAGACACTTAGCCAAATAGAACGACGGACATCCGGGTCTTGAAGGGTTTCCTTAAGGTCTTGGAAAGAGGGTTGGACGATCATCTGGATCAAAGGAAGAAGAATAAAGGCCACAACAACAGAACTACAAACAAAAGTCAGCCAGAAGAATGGCTCAATGGGTTTTTGTATTTTCATCTCTCTACTAATCTCGTAACAGTTCACCCCATTCTACTCTATATTTATACTCTCTTTGCGTTCCCTGCCCGCAATTGCCACTGACTTGGCAGGCATAGTACATACTAAGCATCGCGATGGCAGGCGGGTCTGTGCACTACGGTGAACTATTACCTAATCTCTTACCTCGACCCATTTCTGTAGTGGTGATGGTAGCCGGGCTTTCATCTCTGCTGTGGGGACCCGGCAGGGGATAAAGGGAGGTTGTCCCATCTCCTTTAGAATCTTCAGGCCGCCTTTGGGATCGATCAAGAACTCTAAAAAGACCACCGCAGCTTTTGGGTGGGGAGCATCTTTCAGTATGGTGATGCCATAGGTGCAGGATTTTCCCGTTCGAGTGATCCATGTCCCGGGTTTTTTCCCGGTCACTTTCACCGAGGCCTGTTTGTAGAAATCATCATATTTGTAATCGCCCAGGTTGATCTCACTGGGAAGCTTGATATATTTCAGACCATGCTGAACGGCAACGGAAAGATACTCCCACGCATAGTCCATATGTCCGGTCTGTAGCAGGGAAACCAATTCCACTGATTTCGGCCTCACGTTTTTTTTCGGGCGGTTCGCCATCAACCGGTCATATAGTCCGGGCTGATGGCAGTATATTTCCGCCAGTTGGAGCACCATGAGGCTTCGGTAACCACAAGGGTCCAGGTTGGGATCCGAGTGTCCCCAGATGACTCCTTTTCGGCTCAGAATATCGTGCCAGTTATCGGTATTGACCTCGTCTGCAAAGCAACTGTTTTCCGTATAGCAAAGAACCAATTGGTTGGTTGCAAAACGGATATTCCATTGAGCGTTCTCAGGAACCAGGGTTTTGTCTATCACGGCAAAGTCCGCAGAGGCTATGATGTCGGCAGGCTTGTGAAGTTCTGAAATCATCCGTGCCATCTTTGTGCTCCCGCCTGCCTCACGGAGCACGTCCACTTTGGGATACTTTGCTTCAAAGATTTTTTCCATACTGGCAAAGGGCACTGTTAGACTGCCGGCATGGAAGATGATAAGCCTTCCCTGAGGTTCGGCGCCAACAGAAAAAGGGAAAAGAGCCCCTACAGCCAGGAAGAGAACAACCAGTATTCTTTTCAGCAAATTCTCAAACCTCGTCATTGTTCATTCCGTAACTTCTCAATGACTTGAGGTTTCCCCCCTCACCCTGCCCTCTCCCCCACGGGGGGAGAGGGTTTGGGTGAGGGGGGATTCTCATATGTCCCAGCTTTGTGAGAAGTTACCTCATTCCTCGCTATTCCGTTTGGATTGTTGTGGAAAAACCATCTTGCCACACAAACCCAGATCGTAGCCCTCCAACCCCTGAGCCAGTTCCCGGAAGGAAGGTTCATGGAGAAGGCCCAAAAAAAGCTGGACTCCCTGTTCAAAAAATCGGTCCCTGGAAATGAGAAGATCGTAGCGTTCCCAGCGAAGGGAAATGAAATCCAATCCCAAAAGGGTCGCAACGGGCCTGATGGCAAGAGCCGCATCGGATCGTCCGGCTAGCACTTCAAGACCCACATCCAAATGGCTGCGAAATTCGCGCTCATAACCTTCAATTTGCGCCCCTTTGATGCAAGCCTTTTGAAGTTCCAGGTCAAGGAGCAGACGTGTGCCTGTTCCAAGTGGGCGATTAGCGATTTTTATCCCTGGCTGCCCCAGATCCGAAATGCTTTGCATTGCCCTGGGATTTCCTTTGGCAACCAGAAGACCTTGTTCTCTCTTGCAGAAATTTACCACTGCCGGCAAATCCCCTTTAAGTTCCTCGAGCACAAAGTCAAAGTTGTATTCCTCTTCGTCTTCCTGCAAAAGGTGACTCGAGGCTATGTGGCACAGGCCGCGGCCCAGGGCTTTTAACCCGCCTTGACTTCCCACATTGCCAAAGACGGCCTCATGCTCCGGAT
>DAOURD010000301.1:0-3370 GCA_030625295.1 Desulfobacterales bacterium
CGTAAACCTTTAACCCCCTTCCCCTGGCCGCCTTTGAAAAAATGCCGGGGAACTGCCCGCTCCCCGCAATGAGTCCGATTTTTGGGTTTGTTGGGTTCATTGAGTTCATTGGGTTTGTTGGGCCTATTGGGTTCATTGCGTTATAACTCTACAAACTCAAGAAACACAACAAACACAATAAACCCCAAAAACCGTGTTATCTCGTTATCCCCCGCTCGGAGGATTTGATGAACCCTATGAAATTAACAACCTCTGGTATCTGATCCACCTCTGCAGTAACCCTTTCAATCCCTTCGTTCAAGGTCAATCCCAGCCGAAACAGGATTCGATAGGTCCTCTTGAGGGCATGCATGGTCTCTGTTGAAAAGCCATGCCGCTTCAAACCCACGGCATTCAACCCGTGGAGTCTGGCGCGGGGTGTGCCGGATGCCAGTGCGTATGGCGGAATATCCTTTGTCACACCAGTCACGCCACCTATAAAGGCATAGTCTCCGATCCGCACAAACTGGTGAACGGCTACAAAGGCACCCAGGGTGGCACAATCTCCCACCCTGATGTGGCCGGCAAGGGTGGCAGCATTTGCAAAGATCACCTTTTGCCCGGTCAAGCAATCATGCGCAATGTGCGTGTAGGCCATCAAAAAATTCTCTTCGCCGATCTCGGTGATTCCGCCGCCGGCCTCAGTCCCCCTGTGAATTGTCACAAATTCTCGGACTGTGGTTCCCCGACCAATCTTTACGACCGACTTCTCTCCCCCAAATTTCAGGTCCTGAGGAACAGCACCTATGGCTGCGTGTTGAAATATTTTGCAATCAGCCCCGATGGTCGTGTACTGATCTATGGTAACGTGAGGGCCAATGATAGTGCCTGCATCTATTTTGACGTCACCGGCTATTACGGAATACGGTCCAATCTCAACATTAGAATCTATCTCGGCCCCGGGATCAACGATTGCAGTAGGATGTATCATGGTTCTTCTCCTATCATGGCCATGACCTGAGCCTCCGCAACCAGAGTTCCGGCCACAGTCGCCTTACCGGACATCTTGAAAACGTTCGCGCGTCTTTTGATAGGAATTATTTCTAAGATGAGCTGGTCTCCTGGAATCACAGGTTTTCTGAAACGGGCCTTATCAATGCCCATAAAATAGATCAGTTCTTTCCTCTTCTCCTCAGAACGAGAAGCATTAACAAGGATTGCTCCTGCCTGCGCCATGGCTTCAACGATCAGCACGCCTGGCATAATGGGTGTCCCTGGAAAGTGTCCCTGGAAGAATGGTTCATTCATGGTTACATTCTTGAGGCCAACAATACGCTCATCGGGTACCATTTCTACGATCCGATCAACCAGAACAAAGGGATACCGATGGGGCAAAAGCTCCATGATCTTTCGAATGTCATATACTGTTTCCATGTGTCACGCCTTTCAAATAGGTCTGCCTATGATTGGACTGGCTTAATATCAAACCATAAAGCAGTTGACATGTTGAGTGCCTATGACTTTTCCATCTTCTCAATTCGTTTCTCCAATTCTCTTAGCTTTTTTTTCATATCCGGAAGCTTGGGGATAATGCTGGACGCTTTTAACCAAAGCCGATGAGGCACTGCCGGGAAACCAGATACAATGTGACCGTCCGGTATCGACTTGTTAACTCCTGCCCGTGCGCCGATTGTGACCCCGTTGCCAATGGTGACATGTTCTGCCACTCCTGCCTGGCCAGCGAGTATCGCATGATTTCCAATGGTTACACTGCCTGATATGCCTACCTGTGCAACAAGCACTGTATCCTCGCCCACCACTACATTGTGAGCGATGTGAACCAGATTATCTATCTTGACGCCCCGCTTGATCCACGTCCTCCCAAAGGTTGCCCTGTCGATTGCATTGCAAGCGCCGATCTCCACATCATCATCGATACGCACGGTACCAACCTGTGGAATCTTATAATACCGATCACCATCAGATGCGAAGCCAAAGCCATCGCTCCCGATCACAGAACCCGCATGGATCACTACTCTGCTGCCGATTTGGCATCGTTCCAGAATCGATACATTGGGATACACTACGACATCATCTCCTATCGCCACGCCATTGGCAACCACAACCCCGGGATATAAAGTGACGCGGTCACCCAGAGTCACATAGTCTCCAATAAACACACACGGATACACGGAAACATCAATGCCATACTTGAAATCCTTGCCCACATGGGCGTCCTGACTGATCCCAATCACCGGGCGGCAAACCGGATGAAACAAGGTAGATACCTTGGCCAGGGCCAAAAAGGGATTTTCAACACGCACAAGGATCTTTTGGGATTCGCAGACCCCGTGCGAGACGATCACAGCAGCCGCCCGGGTCTCATCAACGCGTTTCTTGTAGCTGGCAGATGCAGCAAAGGTGATATCATCCGGACCGGCATTTTCAAACGGAGCAACACCTCTGATGATGAAGTCACCATCACCTACAACCTCACCCCGGACCAGTTCGGCAATCTTCCGGACAGGAAACTCCATTTTTTATTATCCGTTATTCATAGATGAAAGTGCCTTACACAATTCACGAACTTATTGTTTTTTCTTTGACCCCGCCGATTCGCCTTCTTTCTTGCGACGCTTTGCATCCATGGCATTGTATTCTTCTATGACCTTGTCGGTGATGTCAATGGCGTTAGGGACGTAAACTACGCCCCCTGCGCGGCGATCAATAATCAATGAGTAGCCCGCCCGCTTCCCTATTCCTTCAACTATCTCAAAGACATCATTCGTGATTTGCTTGGATAGATTGATGTTGAGATCTCTTAGAACATCCTGATATCGTCTCTGGAGAGACTTCAGGTCATTAATCTTGACACGCAGGTCCTCTTCCTTTGCCTCACGTGCCTCATTACTCATGACCAGGGCCTTTTGATCCAGGGTCTTCCTTAGCTCTTCAATCTCAGCCCCTTTCTTCTTGAGAATCTGTTCCATCTTCTTTCCCTGGCTTTTGATCTCAACGGATGACCGCTTACCAGGATCGGATTTGTCGATTATTTTCTGGAGATCGATGACTCCTATTTTTTGCACCTCGGCCCCATAAGCAATTCCGCTGAGGCCAAAAAAGCAAAGAGTTAGGGTTAAGAATAGGTTACGCATATTCATGAACAACCTCCTTTTTTTGGTCACTAAAACGCCATCCCCATTGTAAACTCCCAGCTATGATCGCCTTTCTTATCTTCTTTATCATCCAAAATATACCCATACTCCAAACGGATGGGGCCCATGGGCGAATACCATCGAAAACCATAGCCTGCACTTCTTCGCAGCTCTCCGAGGTCTATATCTTCTCCATTGTCATAGGCGTTGCCCATATCGTAGAAAAGGACCCCCAT
>DAOURD010000012.1:0-10029 GCA_030625295.1 Desulfobacterales bacterium
TCCTTTTGAGGATAAGCGCAAGGGAGCAGTTTCAAATCTCCTGGTGTGGGCACACAAGGACAAAAGGATTGAAGAATTGATGGACAAAGACAATCAACTATTCAACGACATCATAAAGAACTACGAAAGTCAGGATCACACCCTCGTTGCGCTAAAAAGGGAAAATGAAAAAATAAAAAAAATAGGCGAAAGGTTTTTGGAAGAAGGAAAGAAAGAACTGTATGTCACCTCTCGCCGTTGTGTGTTTCTATGTATAATCCTTTTGATTACGTGGGTGATCATGACCATTGCCATCGTAGCTACCCCGTTTCGGCGATAGGCTCGGGCCCAAAGACATAAGGACATAAGGATCGAGTGACATATGCTATCTATAAAAGATAGGAGCATCAGGACCAAGATCATTTTGGCTATGGTTGGTTTGCTTATCTTTATTGGCTTAATCTCATTCTGGGTCAGCTATATGCACGAGAAAAAGAGTCTCCTGACCAACATGCAGGACAATGCCATTACCTTGAACCGTGCCCTGATTATCAGCATCAGGAACCAGAAAAGTATTGCCGAAAAGGTAAACCTGCAAACACTGGTGGAAGAGTTGTCACTAACCGAAGGAGTTTTCGGCGTATGGGTTATAGATAATGATTCTCGAATTACGTCCGCTACATTCAGGGAGCAGGTGGGGGAGGTCGCATCTTGCCGTTTCGTTTCGGAGGCCTTACAAGGGGGCTATTATGTTAGCGGATTTGACACCAAGATGGGAGAGGAGGTTTATTCAGCAGTTTATCCCCTTAAGAAAGGGGATAAGGTTTTTGGCGTGCTGGAGGTTGCCTTTGAATTGCGGGAATATCTGCGAGCCGGCTCCAAACATCGAAGTCGTCTCCTTGATCAGATGAAGAGAGACAGCCGGATCATGGCCGAATCACTCAGTTACAGTATCAAAAACATGCGGGATGTAAATGAACTGATCCATATTCAAAAACTAGTAGACAGGTTAAGCGCTGAATCCGGGATTATTTCGCAGGTCACGATTGTCGACGATGACAGTCGCATCATCGCCTCCAATGACTTGAATAGAGTTGGCATGATTGCCGATGACAAAGGGGTCAGAGCGATCATCAATGGAGCGGAGATCTATTCCCGGCTATTCCCTCGTGAAAAAATATATATGGTCGATATACCATTAAGAATCGGTGATGAATTTAAAGGTGTCGTAAATATTGGTTATGACGCAACAAATTATTACACACATTTGTCTGAGATCTTTCAGTTCGGTTTGCTGATCTCCTGTATGGGTATCATGATGGGGATATTGCTTTCTTTTCAAGTGGCCAACCCCATTATTAAGCCCGTTGAGCGTCTGATAGAGGTTACCAAGAGACTGGCGGCAGGAGATCTTTCCCAAAGAGCAACAGTAAGTTCCAAGGATGAGGTCGGCACTTTAGCAGGGGCCTTTAACCAGATGGCTTTAGATTTGGCACGCTCCAAGGAAGAAATAGATCAATATAGCAAAACCCTTGAGGAAAAGGTGCGGCAACGCACACGGGAATTGGAAACAAGTAACCAGGAATTGAGATCCATTCAAAATGAGCTGATGGAAGCCAACATGGTCAAATCAGAATTTATGAGTATAGCTTCTCATGAGCTTCGTACGCCCCTGACCACGCTGTTGGGATACAGCGAGCTTCTATTGACAAGATCTTTGACTGAGAGCCAGAAAAAGGAGTTTTTGGGCTTTATTAATGAGGAGTCGATCCGTCTGAGCAAGATTGTGGATGACCTGCTGGATATTTCCCGTATAGAATCACAAAAGGATTTTGGGTTTACGAAAAAGCCTGTGGAGTTGGCTGAGGTCCTGGTGAAAAATATCAAGTTCTATTCCCGGGCAGAGACTGGCCACCGCATAATTACACAGATAGAAAAAGATTTACCCCTGGTAAATGCAGATGGCGATAAGATTGGTCAGGTCATAACGAACTTCCTTGATAATGCCATTAAATACTCTCCAGGTGGGGATATTGTGTGTAGGGCATTTGTAAAGGATAACATGGTTCGGATTAGTGTTCAGGACCAGGGGATTGGGATATCGCAAGAGGACTTTCCCCGTATCTTTAATAAGTTCTGCCGGATAGAGCGGGACGAGACAGCTCATATTAGCGGTACGGGTCTTGGACTCTCTATTGCAAAGTACATTGTGGAGTCTCACGATGGCAAGATAGATTTAGAAAGCGAGCCGGGCAAGGGAACAACAATCGGTTTTGGGCTTCCCATTCTCGAAGAGTAAGGCAGTTCAGAGCTATAAAATGAAAAAGATATTAATAGTCGATGACGAGGAAAAGGTAAGAAAGCTGGTTGAAGTCACGCTTTCCGTAGGGGACCTTGAGATTGTGCATGCCTCCTCTGGCGATGAGGCATTAAAGGTAGCCCAGGAGACCAGGCCGGACATCATCTTGTTGGACATCATGATGCCAGGTAGCTTGGATGGTTTTGATGTGTGCAGGGTTCTCAAGAAAGACCCTGATACAAAGGATATTTATATAATTATGCTTACGGCTAAAGGGCAACAAGCCGACAAACAAAAGGGGCTTGCCTCAGGCGCTAATGATTACTTTGTAAAGCCATTTAGCCCCATGGACTTAATGGATAAGATAGACAAGGTCATAGCCTAATTGGTCGACGACTCAACCACTTGACCAATTGCACGGAGGGAAGACGCTTTGCAGAAGATATGGTTCGGCGTTATTTTTATTTTGATCGGCCTTGGTGTTTATAGTCTGTATGGCTATCTTCGCCTGGAATCGCCGCCGATCGAAGAAGAAGGCATTTTGAAGCCAGCACCCCCTGCATACGGTATTTATAGTCCCGGGGTAAGTCCCAATGAGATAGTAATCGGTTCATCCTTGGCCCTTGGGGGACATGCCAGCTTCCTGGGGACCGAATACCTGCACGGCGCAATGTGCTTGATCAAGGAAACAAACAGTGGGGGCGGCATCCACCACCGCAGGATCAGGGTGATTGCCTATGATGACGGATACGACCCGCCACGATGCGTGGCCAACACAAACAGGTTAATTCATAAGGACAAGGTATTTTGCCTCTTCTGCTATGTGGGGACACCAACCACCGTGAAGATCATAGATATTGTAGAAGAGAACAAGATCCCCCTTTTGGGTAATTTTACCGGGGCTGATAAACTACGTTTTCCCTTCCGGCACTATATTTTTAATGTCCGATCATCTTACTATCAGGAAACCAAGGCTGTGGTCCGCTACTTTGTGGAAGAAAAAGGCCTGCGCCGCATAGCGGTATTCTATCAATATGACGACTATGGTTTTGATGGCCTGAGGGGAACACAGATTGCCTTGCAAGAATATGATCTTTCTCCGGTGGCTATGGGGAGTTTTGTAAGGGGGACACTCGATATTGAGGATGCCCTTGGTAAGATCCAGGCATCTCGGGCCCAGGCGGTCATTATGATAGGTACATATAGCCCCTGTGCCAAGTTTATAAAGGAAGCCAGAACCAGGAAATATAATCCTCTATTTCATAATGTCTCCTTTGTGGGGGCAGATAAACTGGTTCAGGAGCTTGGTGATGCCGGTGAGGGGGTCTTGATCACCCAGGTGGTACCCCCGCCTACTGAACGGATTCTTTTACCAGCCTGTGAGCAATATTCCCGCCTTTTAACTCAATATTATCCAGAGGATGAACCGAACTTTGTAAGTTTTGAGGGCTTTATTAACGCCAGGGTTTTGATTGAAGCTCTGAGGCGGGCAGGACGGGATATTTCTCGGGAAGGTTTTATCAGGGCATTAGAGTCTATTAAGGAACATTACGTAGGGATTGGAGCCGTTATTAATTTCGGTCCGCGGGATCACCAGGGGATAGATGACGTTTACCTTACTCAGGTCAGGAACGGAAAGCTCCAGCTTCTGTTCTATAAATAAATTTACCACTCAACCACTCAGGCTACCGGCAGGCAAATCTTGAACTGTGTGCCCTTATCAGGCGTACTCGCTACATCTATCGTCCCTCCGTGTTTTTCTATGATTCCATGACATATGAATAGGCCGAGGCCAGTGCCGCCGCCTTTCTCTTTTGTTGTGTAAAACGGTTCAAAGACGTGCGCCAAGATCTCAGGGGGCATGCCGCACCCTGTATCTTCAAACAGGATTTGCACGTATGGCTGTTTTGTTGCTGAATTTTTCGGATAATAACTGATGGAAATGCGCAAGGTATCTCCCCGCTCCATGGCATTGATGGCATTGATGGCAAGATTGGTGAAGACCTGTTCAATTTGGGCATCATCTACCTGAAGTTCTGGCAGGTCAGGTTGTAGGTTTTTTTCGACCTTTATCTGGTTTTTTATGAACTTATGTTTCAACAAAGAGAGGCTCTGTTCCAGAATGGTATTGATATCCCTATGTTCTCTTTTTTCAGGCTTCTTACGCGACAAATCGAGAACCTGTTGCAACATGTGAGAGGCTTTCGTCAAGCTTTGTTCTATTAACTCCAGGCGTTCAACCACCTTTTGCGGAAGATTATCTCGATCCATGAGTAAGATAGATATATTACCCGTGGCAGGGGTTAGTATGTTGTTAATCTCATGCGCAATACCGGCTGCCAGTTCCCCCAGGACCGCTATCCTGGCGGAACGTATCAGTTGTTGTCTGGTTAATTCTAACTGCCTCTCTTTTTCCTTTCTTTCTGCAAAAATCCTGGCCAGATCTTTAGCATAAAGCAAGACCTGATTCTCGATGGCCTTCAATTCCCTTTCTAATTTCTTGGCCGGGGGTTGCTCTCTTTTTTCGTTTTCCGCCATCAAAAAGGGCTTCCTTTCAAAATTTACTCTTTTCGGTCCTTGTCTCTCTGTTATCCTTTCAGGAGCCGTACCTTTAAGGAGAGTTCCTCAAGCTGGGCCGCAGAAGCCTCACAAGGCGCTCCTGTAAGGAGGCAGGCCGCCTTTTGGGTCTTTGGAAAGGCGATGACATCCCGTATGGAGGTCTGATTGGCCATGAGCATAACGAGCCTGTCAAACCCAAGGGCAATGCCCCCGTGGGGAGGGGCGCCAAAATCAAGGGCCTCGAGAAGAAAGCCGAACTTCCTTTCATAGGTACCGCGATCAATATTTAATGCCTCGAATACCTTTTCCTGGACCGTGCGCTGATGGTTGCGGATGCTTCCCCCGCCAATCTCAGCTCCGTTGAGCACAATGTCATAGGCCCTGGAGCGGACAGCAAGCGGATCCTGGGTGAGCCGACCTATGTGCTCTTCAAGGGGGGCCGTGAAGGGATGGTGCACGGCCATATACCGTTTTTCCTCCTCGTCATATTCCATGAGGGGAAACTCAGTCACCCACACAAAGTCGTACTGGCCCTGCTTGATCGACCTAAGTTTTTCAGCCAGGTGCCTTCTGAGGTGGCCCAGTGCCTCATTTACCACCTTGGATTGATCGGCTATGAAGAAAACAAGGTCGTTGGGCTCTATGTCGAGCCTTTGGCGAAGGGCTTCCCTTTCCCCATCGTTAAAGAATTTTACGATGGGCGATTGCCAGGCATCGGGTCGCACTTTGATCCAGGCCAGGCCTTTGGCCTTGTATATCGCCACGAATTCCGTCAGGTCATCGATCTCCTTTCGGGAAAGATCAATGCAGCCCTTTGCATTGATGGCCTTGACCAGACCGCCGGATTTCACCACCTCTGCAAATGCCCTAAATTCAGAAGTGCCAACAATGTCAGACACATCTTTTAGCTCCAGACCGAATCGAAGGTCAGGTCTATCCAGACCGAATCGGCCGGTTGCCTCTTCGTAGGTCAAACGCTTAAACGGACGTTCAATCTCTATCCCGAGGACGTCTTTAAAAAGGGCGGCCATCATCCCCTCGGTGACAGCCATCACATCATCTTCTGTTACAAAGGACATCTCCAGGTCAATCTGGGTAAACTCCGGCTGTCGATCTGCCCGAAGGTCTTCGTCCCGAAAGCACCGAACAATCTGGTAATATTTGTCAAACCCAGCCAGCATTAAAAGTTGCTTAAAGATTTGAGGGGATTGCGGCAGCGCATAGAATTCGCCGGGATTCATTCGGCTTGGCACAAGGTAGTCTCGGGCGCCCTCTGGTGTGCTCCTGGTCAAGAACGGCGTTTCGATGTCAAGAAATCCCAGGTTGTTTAGATAAGCACGAATGGCTGCGGCTGCTCTGTGCCGGAGCATGAGGTTTTTCTGGAGCACCGGACGGCGCATATCAAGGTAACGGTATTGCAGACAGATGCTTTCGGATACCTGCGTGTCATCTTCCAGGACAAACGGCGGTGTCCGGGACGTATTGAGGATCCTCAGTTCTGAGGCCATCACGTCAATCTCACCGGTTTTCAGCTTGGGGTTGATCATCCCCTCGGGTCGGAGTACCACGGTTCCCCGAGCTGCCAGCACAAACTCGTTTCGGATAGCGCGGGCCTTCCGGTGAATCTTTTCGTTGAGCTCCGGGTTGAAGACTACCTGAGTGATCCCCTCGCGGTCCCGAAGGTCCACAAATATTACCCCTCCATGGTCACGCCTGCGATGGACCCATCCCATCAGTACCACTTCTTTACCTGCGTCTTTAGCCGTCAACTCCGAACAGTTATGGGTCCGTTTCATGTCCCCAAGGGAGTCAAGCAAGGTTTTCTCTTCTCCGGTCTTCATCATTTATCCATACAGCTATTCAGTTCTTATTCTATTGACAACAAGTCCCACAAGGTTTTGCACGGGCACGTTCTCCTGCTCCTTGGTCGTCATATTCCTGAGCACCACAGCCCCGTCATCCAATTCACGGTCGCCCACAATAAGTGTATATGACACCCCAAGTTTATCCGCCCGGCGCATCTGGCTCTTAAGGCTCCGATTCTCAAAATCCATCTCTGCGCGAACCCTTTGTATTCTGAAGTCCTGCACCCACTGGAAGGCCGTATCCTGGGCTCTCAGACCCAGAGCGGCAATAAACAGATGGGGCCGCTTTTCAAAACTCTGGGCTCTGGCCGCCAAAAGCTCCATTAATCGATCCACACCAATGGCAAAGCCCACGGCCGGTTGATCAGGACCGCCCAATGCTTTCACAAGGCCGTCATATCGTCCGCCCCCTGCTACTGCGTCCTGGGCGCCCAGGGCCAGGGCCAGCACCTCGAATGTCGTCCGGGTGTAGTAGTCCAATCCCCTCACCAGGCGGTGATTGATCTGGTAAGGTATTTGAAACCTGTCCAGGGATCTCTTCACGGTCTCAAAGTGGGACTGGCATGTCTCGCAAAGATAGTCCAGGATGGAAGGGGCATCCAGCATGGCTTTCTTACAGGTGGGGACCTTGCAGTCAAATATCCGCATGGGATTTCTGTCCCGTCTCCTGAGGCAGTTTGAACATAGCTCATGGACTTTTCCTGTCAAGAAGGGTTTTAATGCCCCCTTAAATTGCGAACGGCACTCAGGGCAGCCCAGGGAGTTGATATGAAGCACGATGCCAGGAAGCTCAAGGCGGCCTATGCATGTCATCAACACAAGAATCAATTCGGCATCTGCCCTGGGGTCGTGTAGCCCGAAGACCTCGGCGTTGATCTGGTAAAACTGCCGGTACCGGCCTTTCTGGGGACGCTCCCTGCGAAACATCGGGCCGGTTGTGTATAATTTGCATACAGGGTTTTTTGCATATAACCCGTGCTCAATGTAGGCCCTGACTACCGAGGCCGTGGCTTCGGGCCGCAGTGTAAGTGAATCTCCACTCCGGTCGGGGAAGGTATACATCTCTTTTTCCACAATGTCAGTGCTGGTCCCAATACTGCGGGCAAAGAGATCGGTTTGTTCAAGGATAGGGATGCGGAGTTCCGCAAAACCAAAGTCTTCAAGCAACTCCCGCACCATGGCTTCAACGTGCTGCCAGAGTGCAGTGTCTGCCGGAAGGATATCCTTAAAGCCCCTGACGAGTGTGATCATTTTGGTAATACCTATAAAATCGCTGCGCGATTTTATATACGCGGCTACGCCGCTCAGGAAAGGAAATTCCTATGCTATTGCTATGAACTTGGGGACTTCGCCCCAATTGGCCTTCGTGAAACTCAGAATTTTTAACGCAGAGAAAGCCGGCAAGTCAACACAATAATGCAGCATCCAATAAGTTGACCCGTTTGATTCCTTTATGCTATGAGTAGTTGCGTTAGTCCAACAGCAAGAAGCGGGCTAATCATCCAAGATTGGACGGGAAGGGCATGTCGTGTCCAGGAAATACGAATTCATAGAGCATACAGCGGATTTGGGATTCAAGGCATACGGTGCCAGCCTGGAGGAGCTGTTTGCCCATGCGGCCGAGGCCTTCTTTGAAGCCGTGGTGGCACTTGAAGGCGTTAAAGAGAGGACGGAAAGATCCATAGAGGTGGAGGCCGACGCCCCGGACGATCTGATGGTCACCTGGCTGAGTGAACTTCTTTACCTGTTCGATACCGAGAGGCTGGTCTTTAAGAGTTTTCAGGTCAAACGGATCGAGAATAACCAACTGGAGGCGAGCGCACGGGGAGAAATCTTTGATCCTGCACGCCATGAAATCAAGTCAGTAATCAAAGCCGTTACCTATCATCAACTGTACGTAAAGGAAAGAGGAGGAGTTTGGGAAGCCCAGGTCATATTTGATATATGAGCCGAACTCGGGGGCTTTGCCCCAACTGGAGTATTGGAGCAATGGAGTACTGGAGTGATGGGTTTGAAGGAATAACAAATGTTTTTCCCGCCTTTACTATCCACTACTCCAGTACTCCAATACTCCATCCTTCCATGTGGATGGGATAAGTATATCGCCACTAGATGACCCGTGATTTCAAGGGGTTGTAAAATTCCCGAGACATAGACTTACGGAGGTGAGCTCCATGTCCACCGATATACAGGTAAAAAAACTGGATGATTTTCGCTGGCTTATTCCTAGAAAGGGAAAGATGAGGACCGAGGGGCTGGTCTATGCCGATGAGAAGATGTTCGCTGTTATCAAAAAGGACCCATGCCTTGAGCAGGTGGCCAATGTGGCCTGTCTCCCGGGTATCGTGGGCCGCTCTATGGCCATGCCTGACATACACTGGGGATATGGATTTCCTATTGGCGGGGTTGCGGCCTTTGACATGGAGGATGGCATCGTATCTCCTGGCGGGGTCGGCTACGACATCAATTGTGGTGTTCGTCTTTTGCGCTCAGACCTGGATGCCACAGAGATAAGGGAGCAGATACCATCCCTGGTGGGTGCGTTATTCAGGAATATCCCTTCAGGTGTTGGCTCCCGGCGCAAAGATCTTAAACTGTCTCCTCATGAGATGGACAGTGTGCTCGTCAAGGGAGCCGCGTGGGCTGTCACTCATGGGTACGGAAGCCAGGAAGACCTTGAACATATTGAAGAAGGGGGCTGTATTGCCGGCGGCAATACAGAGTATGTTTCTCAGAGGGCACACACACGGGGTAAGGATCAACTGGGAACCCTGGGCTCGGGCAATCATTTTGTGGAAATCGGCTACGTCGAAGAGGTATATGACGAGGCTGCTGCCAGGGCTTTATCCTTACGCAAAGGGCAGGTCACCGTGATGGTGCATACGGGTTCAAGGGGGCTGGGACACCAGGTCTGTGACGACTACATCAAGGTGCTGCTAAAGGCATCAGCCAAGTACAAGATAGACTTGCCGGACAAACAACTCTGCTGCGCTCCCATTGCGTCTAAGGAAAGCAAGCACTACCTCTCGGCCATGGCCTGCGCTGCTAATTTTGCCTTTTGCAATCGCCAACTGATAACCCACTGGGTTCGAGAGACCTTTCAAGAAGTGCTTCGGATGGGCCCCCGCCAACTTGGGCTCGATCTCGTTTATGATGTCTGCCACAACATAGCCAAAGTGGAGACTCACAAGGTGGACGGCAAGGCGCGCAAGTTATGTGTACACCGAAAAGGGGCCACCAGGGCCTTTCCACCTCATTCTCCTTTCATACCGGAAGACTACAAAGAAGTGGGGCAACCTGTGTTGATTCCCGGAGACATGGGCCGCT
>DAOURD010000093.1:0-5811 GCA_030625295.1 Desulfobacterales bacterium
GGATTCCCTGTTTTTTCCCGGATGATCTCAGAGGTATACGCCCATGAAATATCGTAATCCTTGAATTCATTACGCACTAAATTCTCAAATACCTGGTAAACAGCCTTGCCCATTTGCGCCGTACCGAAGGCAGTAAAAACAATGGCCGGGAGCTCTTTGAGTGTGCTTCTCTGTCTGTACTTTTTGATGTGCATAAGGATCTCCTGAAGGGGACTGAACTTTCACCTCAATCAGTATAATTCGAATTCTACCTATATTTTTTCACACCAAAGACCACCAGCCCCAGGATCAGAATAACAAACAGGGATGCAAGCCATTGTGCGCCGGAAGACGGCAGGTCAGTGGTATCATCTTTTGCCTTGACCTCCTCCATCTTATATCCTTCCACTCTTTCTAACTCCGTCCCTGCTTTTGAGGTGTTTTTCTGATGTTCTGCGCTGGCCTTGGGAGTCTTCTGATCTGATGACTGTGGTCTTTTGGTGAACCCTTCATTCAGTTTTTTCTGCAATTTCTTTCGTGCCTTGACCTGCTCGACCAGCTCCTTTCCCATGGCCTGCTCGATGGCCAGCTTGAACCTCTCGACCATTTCAGGTGACATGACTCCTGGCAGGGAAACGATGTTTACCACCATCTGGTTAAGTACCGGATTGTTGCACGTATGATCGCAGCATGCCACACCCTTTTTAATGACATTAAGGGCGTATTCTGCTGCAAGCCTTTTCTTGATCTTTTCACCGGCATTCCAGTAGCCCTTTCGGATCGATTCCAGCATGCGGGCGGTAATGGACTGATAGGCCCAGGGGTTTTCTCTGTTAAAGAAATCCTTCATTTCGAGACCGTATTTGTCTTCCACATACACATCATAGGTCTGCTCCCATTTGGTCTTGTCAATGGCGGAAGGCACTGTCACCTGCCAGCCCCACATGTATTCCACAAAGTTCGACATCTCCCGGGCACCGGCATATTTTTCTTTCTTCATTCCCCCAATCCATTTGGGATTAAGATAACGCGTTCGAAGCTCGCGGCCGATGGTCCTGGCTACATCTTCCACCTCTACACGGTCCGGAATTCTCTGCATGGTAATCAGGGTATCGGGGACCTGCCCACTCTCTTTTTTGACGGCCAGAGAAAGCCCTCCCAGATACTGAAACATGTCGTCATTATCCATGGTTCCATAGATGTTAGAAGATATAGAATGGACGGCCACGTCCACTCCTTTAAGATTTTGCTTGAATATCTCCTTTGCCTCTTCTCCCCATTTCCCCTGTCCAAAGGCATAGCCAACCCGGTTTTCATACACCTTTACGATCTCATCATCTGATTCCCAAAAGCCGGAATTTCCTGTCATCTCACAGACCCCGGTCCCATATGATCCGGGTTTTTCCGTAAATATCCTGATCCTGGAAAGGAGATCCGCCCTTTCTTCATCCGAGCCGGATGCTATCAAGAGTGTCTTAATCTCTGCATTATGTTTGCTGATCAGGTTTTCTATATCTGTCTGGATGACTGCCTTCCGGACCGCCTTGTCAAGAAAGAGCAGCATATTGGGGAAAAGGTCCCGGTAAAGGCCCGACGGGTTTATCAAGATATCGATCCGGGGGCGATCCAGCTTTCTGCCCGGGATCACCTCTGTGCCCGTGATCCGTCCGGCCTTGTCCCAGGTAGGCTTCAAGCCCATCAGATAGAGTATTGTGCTTTCGTTGATCCCCTCGTTTCGGATCGTCTCAGTAGCCCAAAGAACAATAGCCACCTTTTCAGGATAACGCTTCTTCTCCTTCAGGTTCTTTTTGATGATCTGCTCGGCCGCCTGTCTGCCGAGGTCCCAGGCCGTTTGAGAGGGAATTTTGTCCGGGTTGAAGCCAAAAAAGTTTTTTCCAGTTGGTATTGCGCCCACGTTTCTTATCGGGTCATTCCCTTCCCCTGATGGTACGTAGCCGCCTTTCAGGGCCTTGGTGAGATAATCGATCTCCCTTGGTCCGGAATCGACAAGGCCTGTTTTTACTTCTTCTTCATTCGCCTGGCTGTTGCGCTTTGAAACGGCCTTGATCGTGTCCTGTAAGGCCTCACCTTCAGGCGATATGCCAAATGTATGCATACCATAGGGCATGAAGTTTTCCCTGATCTCAAGCAGGTAATGCTCGATCTCTTCGAGCACACCCTCGTCAAACTCCGTGACGCCAAGATCATTAAGGAGCCCCATGTTTGTGACAAGATCTTCTATTTTTCCAAGCTTTCCCGGCGCTGTCTGGCTTCCAAGAGAAACGGCCCTGTTATAGCTGCTTATCATATCGTATAACCGGCTGTATTCATGATAGAGCCCCGCCTCCTTGACCGCCGGGATCAGGTGGTCGATGATGACCCCCCTGCCCCTGCGCTTGGCCTGGATCCCTTCTCCCACATCATCCACGATGTAAGGATAGATATTGGGAATATCAGTGATCAAGACCTCCGGAGGGCAGGAAGGCGAAAGTCCCGCCTGTTTCCCGGGGAGCCATTCATGGGTAGCATGTGTCCCCAGATGGATCATGGCATCCGCATGAAAGACGTGTTTGAGCCACAAATAGGCGGCAATGTACTGGTGATGTGGATAAAGGGTCGGATCATGATAGAGCTTCATGGGATCGTCTCCCCAGCCGCGGGCAGGCTCCGGCATGATAAGGACATTTCCAAGAATAACTGCCGGAATGATGAATTCTTCGTTCTTGATCATGATGGTTGAGCCTTCCACTTCTCCCCATTGCTCAATGACTTTTTTTTTGAAATCTCCAGGTAGCCCGGCAAACCACTTCTGATAGGTCTTTACCGGGAGCCGGATGACCTTTTTTTCTCCAAGCATCTTATCCAGTTCCCCTGGAGCCCAACTGCCGACATTCCTGCCGTACTTCAGGACCAGATCCTTGATCGCGTCTTCGCTTAGATTCTTGTCTATGGCGACCCGATACCCCTCTTTTTTCATGCGCTGGAGGATAAGCTCAAGACTCCTGAATACATTGAGATAACTGGCGCCCACGTTTTGCTTCCCCTGGCCGTGATTATAGTAAAGGATGGCCACCCTTTTGTTATTATTCTCTTCTTTCTTCAATTGAACCCACATCTTCAGCCTGGGG
The DNA here is from genome assembly GCA_030625295.1 of Desulfobacterales bacterium. Classification (GTDB taxonomy): domain Bacteria; phylum Desulfobacterota; class Desulfobacteria; order Desulfobacterales. The sequence continues at coordinate 3,108 of DAOURD010000093.1, forward strand.
ATGAGCAGCTCAATGTTTTCCTTGATAGGTCTGTGAACAAACAAGACCTTACCGGTCTCTTGGTCCAATTGCCTTACCTTGCCGGTAAGAACAGAGGATTCGATCAGGCCTGATATTTCCGGATTGGCAACAGTCCAGACCACGTCAATAGGCGAGATTCCTATCGGATCACCACGCCATTCATCGATCGTATTTGAGTAAAGGTTAATCGCGTTAAAGATCGGGGCATTCAGATTGATGAGGGCGCGTCGAACATCGTCGTTTAAGGCTGAATAGAATTTAAGGGAAAAAGCCAAAACCAGATCGACTCTTGCCCTTTGATTCCTGTCCATAAACAGCGACGTCAAAATGTCAAAATCGCGGCCAAAGGCAGGAGCCACGTTGAATCCTTCATCCTCAAGCCTCTTTATCAGGTAATCGACCTTCTCCTTCTGCCCCTCTATGAGGAAAGATGAAAAAAGCATCATGCCTATCCATGGGGCGTCTTTGATGTATTCTTTTCGCTTTCTGTACCAATGAAGATATTCCTCAAGGCTTGTGAAAACCGCATCTGCACCAGTATGGTATATCCCCAAGCACGGCAGCTTCTTGACTTCGTCATAGGCGATGGATGGGTCAAGCTCGTTACGGGCCACCCGGCAGATGAGGTTTTGGATATTAGCTACACAGAGGTTACTGAAATACTCCTGAATATCAGGATCAAAAATAATGCCTTCCCTCTTAAGGGCCTCATCATCCCTGGAACCTCTCACGGCATATATGCTCTTGTTCCTGATTTGGACATCTTCTATCAGATACCTGCCCAGTTCACCCTGCATCACATCACAGATAATAACCTCGGAAGCATCAATAAACTCCCTTGCCGAACTATCCTTGGTAATATCGTAATAAGTAAAAAATCTGACTTTGATATTGTCAGGGAGCCGAAGCTCTTTGATTGCCTTGTTGACAAGGTAGGTGTCCGCATCAATCACCAAAAAAGATATCTGTTTTGCCAAAGTTGCCGATGGGAACAGAAAAAGTATCGCAAGCGGTAAGAGACTATAGAGTCTTTTTATGTCGTTCACTTGATCCTGTAATAAATCCCGTTGAGCAGGGCGTTTACGGTCATACGCAAGACAAGCGGCATATCTTCAGTCTCTGTGACCTCCTTCAGGTTTGCGATCTCTTTTCCCGCGATTTCTTCGGCGACCTTCTTGCACGAGAGTCCATGGCTGCTCAAATCAGCGATCAGCCCCCTTTCATAGTCGTCACTTATTGCGAAAGACGATTCCACAAATGATGCATAACGGGGTTGGAGCAATACATCTTCCAATGCCTCCAGGATCTTTTTCCTCTTATCCCTGTCTTCCACCTGCATTGAGGTAATCAAATCAAAAAAGCTGATCTTTCGATCCTTCAGTCTTTGGAAAATATTGCGCTGGGCGACGATACCATTTTGCCTGTAGACCGCTTCTTGAACTGCCTCATATACGGCCCTGGCGATCAGTTCTCCCATCTTTGTATGGCCGCCGGAATTGTCAACTGGTATCCCATCTCCCTCCACAACTATGATGTTATCGGTTCCGGTTCCGGTTGCCTGGTGAATCCGCGGGGTGTAACTGCTTCGGATATCAAGATCCTGCAATGCCGCGGTTTTTGCCTCTGTGGCACTTATAATGGCCCTGGTCATGGCACGTGGTGAAAGTTTCATGTTTGGTAAGATGATGATATTGATTGTTCCTGGCTCATAAAACCTCCCTTCATCCGCAGACATCCTGACCGCATTTGACTTCACACCGGCTGTTACGAGGGCGTAGACTTCCATCTCCCTGAACCTTTCCTTCTTAATGGCCAGATTGTCCATGTCCGCGCCGGTAAAAAGAAAACTGGCCGTATCCTCAGATTTGCCGATAACCTCATATACCCGCTTCCTTATTTCCTCTAAACCGAGTTTATGGCCGATCCCCCAACAAGGAGGGGAAGAATAATGGTTGCCTACTGATTCTATTCCTCTGCGCTCTCCTTCAAGGGTTGAGACCAGGGATAATGGTTTCGTAAAATCGATGATAAGGGTCTTGTTTGAAAAATCATGGATAGTGCTGCATGAAATACGGACATCTCTTATGTAATCAAGATCGAGCCTGCGAAATCTGAACACCCAGTCTTTGAGGACCTGCTCTTCTTTTTTGGAAAACTTATCTTCGTAAATCCTGGCAGAGAGCCAGGAAACAAAATAACCGGCACGTGTTGAGGCACGGCAGGTCAGGTCGCAGGGAAAGAAAAATATCTTATCATTTCTTACCGCTTCAACATCCCTCCATCCAGGGCAGTCGAAGAATTTTTTTGCTGTTTCTCTGTCCCCGCCGCATCCATAAATAATCTGAGGGTTAAACCGCATCCACTCTTCTTTGGTAACGGCTGCAATACTCCCATCTTTGCCGAGCCTCGGGGGAATGCCACCGGCGAGCCTGATATATTCGTTCTGAAAGGAATCATCCCCTGGGGTCATCACCTGATCACGGCCCATGAGCCGTATAACCCTTTTCCTTTCGGATTGAGGTATCCCGGCCACTTTCCTGGCAATAATTCGTAGTTCGTTCTTTATCTCGTCGATAATCCTTGCAGCATCCTTCTCCCTGTTAAAAATCCTGCCCAACAAATTGATATCCACATAGACATCTGAAATGGAATTCGCTTCAAGGTTGATCAACCGGTATCTTCC
>DAOURD010000210.1:0-4194 GCA_030625295.1 Desulfobacterales bacterium
GGGATTAATCAACCCCCTTATTGCTGGCTTTTTGCATATCTCCCACTCTCTGGGCGTTTTGTTCAACTCAACCCGTTTGTTGGCCTTTGATATGCCAGAACTCCCACCCATTTCAAGACCGGTTTGCGCTGTGTGCGGAAAAGTTGAATCCGATCCGTGTACTGTGTGCGTCAGGATCAGAGAGAAAGATATGGGTGAACCGGTTAATGTCCTGCCCATATAGCAAAGTGAATCCGTGCCTTCATTTGAAAGGACCTCCCCACAGCATTTAAGATTTCTCCCTTCGGTCGAAATGACAATATGGGCGTGAACGCTTACTTTTTTATGGGCGTGAACGCTTACTTTTTTGTGATTTGACAAATGGAGCAAACTTGTATAGTATTTTTGTCCAAAAATGACCAATGAAGAGTGGCAAATGATTGAATACCTTGAGATAAAAAGACTTTTCAGAAGAGCCGAGGTGGTTAGTCACAACCATGGCAGGATGGTTCTTAAGCTCGATATTACCAGCATAAAGAAACAATCCATCAATCTGGACCAGATGGCAAGGCATTTCAGGGAAATTGAGGGGGTCGAAGAATTCCGTTTTGATCCGAAAAAAAACAGGTTCGAGATAAACTATGACACACAAGAGATAGAGCCGGGCCTGCTTGAAAATCTTGTTGATGCAAGCAAGAAAGAGGCTGAAAGAGATGCTGAGGTGACCCTGGATGATTATGAAACAAGGGAGATCCCATCGTCTCCGGAGGAAATTGAGGCTATCCGTTACGAAAATCCCGGCCTGGCCGAGAAAATAGAACTGGTTCATCAGCTCCGGTTCATTCTAACAGTGTATGGGATAAGAGAGTCGGGCATCAATGTGGGGCCCTTGAAGGGCATCTTAAGACAATTAGACCTCCAGGAACACGAGGATATCTTGAGTCGCCAGGGAATTGCGTCCCTTGGCTGGGGGGTTTTGAACAAATTTCTCTCCAGGGCGTTTGATTAAGAAAAGTGCCTAAAGTGAACTAAAGTTATGGAATAACAAAAGGCATTGCTGATAGCACACTTCTAACGCATTTTGGCATCATTTAAATTCTGGAAATTTGTAACCTATAGAATTTACAACATTCACAAAAACTCACATATGCGAACTTACCTCAAAATAGGGGCTTTCGTTCAGGCACAACTGACTTTAGGCACTTTAGTTCACTTTAGCTCACTTTAGGCACTTCTGAGACCTCATGTCTATTCCCTACCACGTGGCACAAAACATCAAAAATCGACTCCGTATAAAGACCGGAGAGCATGACCCTTCTCTGCTGCGATCTTTGGCTGATGAGGTGGAGCGTCTTGACTGGGTAGCGGTCTGCGAACCAAGGACCGCAAGCGGTTCGTTGGTGATTACAACTTCTGATCTGCCCCAGTTCGAAGAGCTCGATGCTGCGCTTGATCAGGCGTACAGGAGCTACCGGCCAGGCATTGAACACCGTGCCCCTGTCAAGCGTGACGACTCTGTTAAAAGATATGAGCCAGCCGAAGAACACGTGTCCGGTCCTGTCCTTGCCGTGACGGGGATACTCATGATCGCTGTCTGGATCTTGAGGCTCCGGCCGGAAGCAGAGAGATTCAGAATAGATAAGGGAATCTTCAATATTGCTTCGGGTACAACCGCATTTCTGAGCTATCCTATTTTAAAGACAGGTATCAAGAAGCTTGAGGCAACGGGTAAGCCGAACATGGAGCTTTTGATTTGTATGGCTTCCCTTGCCTCGATTATTATGCGGGAAAGCGCAACTGCCCTGACGGTGATGTACCTGATCAACCTTTCCGAATACTTAGAAGATAAGACCATGGAAAAAACGCGCAAGGCAATACGCGCCATGCTGGCGGGTGAAGAGCAGATGGTCTGGAAGATCGTAAATGGCCGAGAAAAAGAGGTTTCAAGCAGTGAGCTGGTCAAAGGCGACCTTGTTATCCTGCGCATAGGAGACGGAGTCCCCTGCGACGGAATGGTCATAGATGGTGATGCGCTGGTGGATGAGGCCTCCATGACAGGTGAATCAGTTCCGGTCTATAAAAAGGTTGGCGACGGAGTCGTGGCAGGTACCCATCTGGACATGGGAGAAATCACGGTCAGGGTCGAAAAGATTGGTGATGAAACCCGCATGGGTTCGATTATTAAAATGATAGAAAGCGAGGAGGCTCTCGAGTCAGAGACGATGCGCATGGCTGATAAGTTTGCCGATACTGTTGTCCCTGTCTCCTTAAGCCTTTTTTTAATAACATATATTGTCACCCGTTCGTTCAAGCGGGCCATGAGTATGCTGATTATTGTCTGTCCCTGTGGGATTGCTTTATCAACACCTGCAGCTATGAGCGCAGCCATGGGCAATGCCGCTTCTCGCGACATAATGGTAAAAGGTGGAAAATATGTGGAAAAGATGGCGGATGTGGATACCATAGTCTTTGATAAGACAGGGACAATTACAAGGGGCACACCAAGGGTCTCCCGTATCATTACCATAGATCCTGACATAACCCCTGAAAGAATATTGCAACTTGCGGCATCTTCTCAGGAGAAATGGAAACATCCCTTAACACTGGCCGTGCTCACAAAGGTCAGAGAGTGCGAAATAGAGATTCCTCCCAGTGCGGAGACAGAGCTTATTGTCGGGCACGGAGTCAGGGCTGTAATAGATGGGCACCACATTCTGGTTGGAAGCCATCACTTCATGGAAGACTTCAAGGTGGACCACGAGGCCGGCCATGAGGAGGAGATCCACATACAGAAAAAGGGGGAAGCAGTCCTTTTTGTAGCTCAGGACGGGAAGCTGATCGGCCTGATAGGGGTTGAAGATAAGATTAGACCGGATGCTTTAAGGACTTTGAATAAGCTAAGGGCAAAAGATATCAAGAATATTTTCATGCTGACAGGGGATAATGAATTCAATGCAAGGGCAGTGGCTCAGAGGCTTCCCCTGACAGACATTGGCTGGTCTATGCTGCCAGAGGATAAGGCTCAGTTCATCAAGGACTTCAAGGCAAAGCACCCGGACAGTGTTGTGGCAATGGTGGGAGACGGCATCAATGATACACCTGCTTTTACTTCTGCGGATTTGAGTTTTGTCATGGGCACTGCCGGAGCGGATGCTGCGCTGGAACATGCTGATATTGTACTCAAAAAAGACGAACTCGACCTGGTCTGTCAGGCAGTCACCCTGGGCAAAAAAACCGTAGAAACCATCCACGAGAATTACCGGATTGCCATACTTCTCAATCTTGTTGGGGTCGTTCTGGCAGCATTTGAATTGATTTCCCCATTTACCGGGGCGGTTATGCATAACGCTATTACCATCTATGTGATCACCAATTCCGGAAAGCTTGTCTTTTATGACCCAGAGGGGTGAAGTGATAAAGTGAGCTAAAGTACCTAAGACGGATTGAGGAATTAAGGGATTAGGGGATTGAGGAATTAAGGAACTAAAACAAAGAGGATTACCGAATTACCGAACTCAATACCTAAATTCCTAAATTCGCAATCCCTAAATCTGGGGCTTCACAATTCCTGAATTGCTAATGACTATGTCCAACTTTAGATCACCCTGGCCCAGACCTGGCCTGTACGCTAAGTGGAGCGATTCGAGCACGTAGCGCCCGGGCGGGCTTTAGGCATTTTAGGCACTGTACCATAGGTTTAACTACTCAACTACTCAACCAGTTGACTACTCAACTACTCAACTGTTTAACGATGCAAAGGGAGGTGAGAACATCATGTACTATCCGTCTTTGTGGAAAGGATTATTGATTGGAGGCGCTGTGGTGATCCTGGTGACCAGCAAAACGGTACGAAAGGGAATCATGAAGTGTGGCGTCGGGATTTACAAAGGCGTCAAGGATTCCGCTGCAGAACTAGAGGAACAGTGGAAGGATGCCAAGGCTGAGGTAATGCTGGAAAAGAAGGCTCAAAAATGATGTAAGGAGGGTGATCGATGGAAACAAAGGAGAATAACAAACCTTGCGAGGAAGATATGGAATCTGCCGGAGGTCCCGGCAATCCTCATGGTGGACAGGAGGCGGGTCCGGCTCAGGAGGGAAAGGAAGGAAACCCTGTCCCCCAGAGCGGTGGTGAGCATAGCATGGGCTTCCAGCCCGGACCTGTTCCGGGGCAGATGCCATTTCCGTACGGATATTTCCAGTCACCAAATCTGCATC
>DAOURD010000160.1:0-4690 GCA_030625295.1 Desulfobacterales bacterium
GGGGCTTCCTGAAGAAAACCAGCGTTTTGTCGAGGCGCTGAGGGAGGTAATCTAGGTTCATTGGGTTTACACGGTTTATTGTGTTTATTGTGTTTCAACCCAACAAACTCAACAAACTCAACAAACTCAATGTGAAGCGCCTTTTGATAACCATAGACGGGCCATCCGGGGCTGGCAAAACCACGATCAGTCGTAGGCTGGCGGAGGGGCTTGGTTACACCTACGTTGACACTGGTGCCTTGTACCGAGCCGTGGCCCTGGTTGCCCTGTCTGAAGGATGTGCATCCGATGATGACAGTAGGCTGGCCAAAATCTGCAGGCATCTCGTCCTCAGATTCGAAAACAGCTCCAAGGGGCTGAGGTTGTACGCTAATGGGGATGATATCACAGAGCCCATACGAAACCCGGAGATTGCTATGTTTGCATCTGCAGTATCGGCAAGGTCTGTCGTAAGGGAATCCCTGCTGGATGTTCAGCGGGAAATGGGAAAACGGGGAGGCGTGGTCTTTGAAGGGCGTGACATGGGGACTGTCGTATTTCCAGGGGCCGATATCAAGTTCTACCTGGATGCGGACCTCGACACACGTGTCCTGAGGCGGCACAGGGAATTTGCCGGAGGGCATGAAGGAACCAGTATAGCGGAGGTTAGGGGGGCTATGAAGAAGAGGGATGAAGACGACTCCTGCCGAGTGATAGCTCCCCTGAAGCCTGCCCATGATGCAATCAGAATCGATTCTACGTGCTTGGAAATTGAACAGGTCGTTGAGGCGATGCTTCGCCACATTGGGACTCAAGCGAAATAAAGGTTGTTTTTTGGATAGATGCTTGCTATAAGGCAATATTTACAAGGGCAAAGTGTCCAGCCGGTAGTTAACAAGGAGGAGAAGGGGGCAATTTTTTGATGGAAGAGGAAAAAAACAGTGTAACCCAACTTTCGGGAGAAGACCTACAGATTGAACGGAAAAAGTTCGACCGAGATGACAAGGCTGAAGAATCGGAGGCCCTCCGAAAAGACGAAACCGTCCAGATCGAGGAAGACTCAAGCAATGGCGTCCAGGGCGAGCCTGAGGCAGCTGGGCAGAGTGCCGAGGCAAGCGAAGCTGGCAACGAAGACCTTGTAACCGAAGGACCGGAAGAACGGCTACAGGTCGAGAAGAAAGAGTCCGACCAAGATGACAAGGCCGAGGGATCGGAGGTCGTTCAAGGAGAGGACACACCCCAGATTGAGGAAAAGCCTATCAACGGCGCCCAGGGCGAGCCCGGGGCGGCCAGACAGGGTCAGGGTACCGAGGCAACTGTGGGTGGCAAAGAAGACCTCATGGAGATGTATGAGGAAAGCTTCAGGCGGGTTGAGGAAGGCCAGGTCGTGCAGGGCAGGGTCGTTCAGATCGACAATGAATTTGTGTTGGTGGATATTGGCTACAAGTCTGAAGGACAGGTACCCATTGCCGAAGTCACCAGGCCAGACGGTACGATCGATGCCGAGGTGGGCGATACCATTGATGTCATGATGGAGCGCTGGGACGACGAGGGTGGCGTTGTCTTGCTTTCCAAAGAAAAGGCCTCCAAGATAAAGGTCTGGGATGATATCAAGAAGGCCTATGAAGAAGATGGTGTGGTCAGGGGAGTAATAACTAACCGTGTTAAGGGCGGGCTCTCGGTTGATATCGGAGTCCCTGCTTTCTTGCCCGGTTCTCAGGTGTCCCTTCGATCTGTGCGCGATTTGGATCAAATGGTGGGCGAGACCTTCGAGTTCAAGGTCTTGAAATACAATCGGAAGCGAAGCAATATTGTTCTGTCAAGACGTGTAATGCTTGAAAAGGCACGTGAGGCAAAGCGCGCTGAAACCCTTGCAACAATCCACGAAGGCAAGGTCATGACGGGTGTGGTAAAGAATATCACCGAGTATGGCGCCTTTATTGATCTGGGTGGTATTGATGGCCTGCTCCATATCACAGATATGTCCTGGGGGCGTATAGGTCATCCATCTGAGATATTTTCGGTAGGAGATGACGTTACTGTAAAGGTCCTGAATCTTGACCTGGAACGGGAGCGGGTCTCGCTTGGGTTAAAGCAACTCGTGCCAGACCCCTGGACCACCGCTGAAGAGAAGTATCCCATAGCTTCCCATGTTAAAGGCAAAGTCGTTAGTTTTACTGATTACGGCGCCTTTGTTGAACTGGAGAAAGGGATAGAGGGTCTCATTCACGTCTCGGAGATGTCATGGACAAAAAAAGTACGTCATCCCTCCAAAGTGGTGTCGGTTGGCGAAACCGTGGAGGCTATTGTCCTAAACATTTCAGCCGGGAACAGGAGAATATCCCTGGGTATGAAGCAGGTGGTGCCGAACCCGTGGGATGTGGTTGGCGAGAAATATCCTGTAGGGACGACTATTGAGGGGAAAATCAAAAACATTACGGATTTTGGCGTATTTATCGGAATTGACGAGGGAATTGATGGTTTAGTGCACATCTCTGACATATCATGGACCAAACGTATCAAACACCCATCTGAACTCTACAAGAAAGGTGACGTGGTTCAGGCGATTGTTCTTAATATTGATAAAGAAAACGAGCGATTTTCTCTCGGGATTAAGCAACTCCAGAAAGATCCGTGGGAGACGATCCCGGAACGATATGAGGTAGGAGACAAGATTACGGGTACCATAACTAATGTAACGGAGTTCGGTCTTTTTGTTGAACTGGAGGAAGGGATTGAAGGACTGATCCATGTTTCGGAAGTGAACAGGGAGAAGATCAAGACACCTGTGGGCAGGTTTCAAGTTGGAGATATTGTTTCGGCCAAGGTGATCAACATTAACCCCAAAGAACGACGCATTGGCCTTTCGATCAAGCAGCTTGAAATGGAGGAGGAACGTGACCTAGTCGTCAACTACTTGAGCACTTACAAGGGATCTCAATCAAGCTTAGGGGAGGTTCTGAAAGAGAACCTGAAAGAGAAAGCAGTAAATCAGGAGCCTGCCGAACAGCCTTTTGAGACGTCTGCTGACAAGGTTGAGGAGGGTGGCCCGGAAGTTACCGCGGAAGACCAACAGAAGATTGAAGATTGACCGTAGAGAAGTGAGCTAAAGTTGAGGACTTGAAGAAACTTTTTTGAGATTGGTTTTATTGACTTTAGGCATTTTAGTTCACTTTAGTTCACTTTAGTTCACTTTAGGCACTGTGTTATTGATAAATGACCATATTTGCCAGAAGACACCCCCTTCTGTTCTCCTTGCTAGTTGTCTACGCTATCGGGGCGGTCGTGATCATCACCGTGGCGGCCCTTTTCTTTCTTGGCAAAAAGGACTCTGCCTTCGAGTTCGGTGAAAAGGTTGGGGTTGTAGAAATTAAGGGCGTTATTGTTAATCCCAGGCCTACTATTTTGCAGCTTAAGAAATTCCGAAAGAATAAGGATGTCAAGGCCATTGTCCTGAGGATCGATTCACCTGGGGGTGGGGTTGGGCCGTCGCAAGAGATTTATGCAGAGGTAAAGAAGACGACCCGTCACAAAAAGGTAGTTGCCTCTATGGGGGCCATAGCAGCCTCAGGCGGGTACTATGTGAGTGCGGCAGCCGATCACATCATGGCAAATCCTGGCACAATTACGGGTAGTATTGGGGTGATTATGGAATTTGCCAATGCAGAGGAGTTGTTTAAGAAGATTGGGGTTTCGGCCATTGTTATAAAGAGTGGCGATTACAAGGATACGGGCTCCCCATTGCGCAAGATGACGCCCGAAGAGAGGAGGCTATTGGAGGACTTTGTTGGCAATGTGCACCAGCAGTTTGTGACAGCAGTGGCTGAGGGAAGAAAAATGTCTGAGGAAACGGTTCGGAGCATTGCCGACGGTCGAATATTCTCAGGGCAACAGGCGCAAAAACTCGGCTTGCTGGACAGCCTTGGTAACATGGAGGATGCAATTGCGCTTGCGGCCGAACTGGGTGGTATCAAAGGGGAGCCATCGGTGGTTTATGGTGAGAAAAAGAAGTTTTCTTTCCTTGAATTCATTTTGGGTTCCAAGCTGGCAGGGGCGCTGGATAGGATTACAGGTGCCGCGCTTCATTCCGGATACCTATATGTGCCGGGTCGGGGCGTAGACAATGGTTAAACAGGGCTTGACAAATTCCTTGGTGAAGGCGTTTCCGGGTATTAGCAAGCAGGACATGTTGAGCGTTTTGGATACCCTTTTTGAAAGCATGGCGCAGGCCCTGATGCAGGGCAAGATGATTGACCTCCGAGGCGTGGGTCGCTTCAAGATAAAGGAGCGCGGACCGGCAAAGGGAAGAAACCCTAAGACCAAGACTGCCGTATACATACCCAGGCGTTGGGTGGTCCACTTTAAGCCGGCTGAGAGTCTAAGCAAACGGATCAATCGTTAAATCGGTTTAGCCGGTTAGGCCCGTTGAGCCCGTTAGGCCCGTTGTATCCGTTAGATCCCTTTAGCCTGTTGGACGCGTTTAGCCCAATAGGGCCTTCGCCGGCATAACCGACTAAACCGATTCAACCGGCACAGCGGACAAAACGAGCTAAACCGGCTCAACGGGCCTAACCGGCCAAACGGGCTCAACGGACTAAACCGGTTCAAAAATACTCACGTCCCCCAGTCCTACCCGGATTACCTCAGGTACATCCCCGATAAGAGAAACCACACTTGAAGGCCGTCCTGGCACTGGTCCACCGTCTATGAC
>DAOURD010000311.1:0-3236 GCA_030625295.1 Desulfobacterales bacterium
AAGGTCCTCAAAACCTTGCCTACTCAGAAAGAAAATACGCCTTCCAAAGAAACATAGAATGCGTAACGCTCGGAGGTTCTATCCGCATACGGTGGAAAATTACTTCATTACTCACTCCAGGGTGTAGACCCTACAGGTGTTCCTGCCATGGTCAAAGCCACCCCGATGGTTCAGCAATATCTGTCGATCAAGCAGCAGTACCCTGATGCTATCCTGTTTTACCGCATGGGCGATTTCTACGAGATGTTTTTTGAAGATGCAAAGATAGCATCTCGAATCCTCGAAATTGCCCTGACCTCCCGAAACAAAAAAGACGAAGAACCGATTCCTATGTGTGGTGTGCCCCACCATGCTGCCCAGGGCTACATTGCACGACTCATCGAGCGCGGTTTCAAGGTGGCCGTCTGCGAACAAGTGGAGGATACTGCAAAGGCCAAGGGCCTTGTGAAGCGGGATGTGGTGCGCGTGATAACACCCGGGGTGGTCGTTGATACAGAGATTCTGGATGCAAGGGCCAACAATTTCCTCATGGCTTTGTCCTTTCGGGAAGGTCGCTACGGGGTCGCCCATCTGGATATTTCCACGGGGACTTTCAGGGTGACCGAATCGAGCGATTTTGACAAGGTCGCAGACGAGTGCCGGCGTATAGAGCCAAGCGAAGTCCTGCTTGCCGAGTCCCATCGCGAAACACCTGAAATCAAGGCGGTCACAAAAACGCTCGGGAAGATCTCATTAAACTTCCTGAAGGATGAAGACTTTGATCTCGAATCAGCCAGAACACGACTTCTGAGGCAGTTTAAGACCCATTCTCTGGAAGGATTTGGTTGTAATGAATGGCGGGCCGGCATTGCAGCAGCCGGTGCTCTGCTGCGCTACGTGGATGAGACCCAAAAGGGGGAGTTCGTCCATATTGCGGGGGTTGCATCGTACAGCCTTTCTGATTTCATGATCGTAGATGAGGCCAGCAAAAGAAACTTAGAACTCTTTGAGACCATCTGGACCGGTGCCAAACGCGGGTCCCTTCTTGGCATGATGGATCAAACCGTAACATCCATGGGAGCCCGCATGCTGCGGGCATGGCTTCAGTATCCGCTTTTGGATCTTGAGCAAATCAAACTCCGATCAAATGGGGTAGAAGAGGCCAAGGAGAGACAACTTGCGAGACGTTCGGTGAGGAAGGTCCTGCAAGAGGTACATGACCTGGAGCGCTTAAATGGCAGGATTGCGCTCGATCGGTGCAATGCCCGAGACCTGGTAGCGTTGAAACACTCTATTCAAAGACTCCCCAAGATACGTTCTTTGATTCACGAATTTGCAAGCCAGTTTTTTGTGGAGATCACCTCAAAATGGGATGACCTTGCCGATATAGCGGGTCTGATCGAAGAGGCTATCTGTGATGCCCCGCCTCTTACCATACGCGAAGGTGGCATTATTAAGCCCGGCTTTGATGAGGGGCTCGATGAACTGATTCGGAGCAGTCGGGAAGGAAAGGATTGGATCTCACGTCTGGAGGCTAAAGAGCGGCAAGCCACAGGGATTAACTCCTTGAAGGTGGGCTTTAACAGGGTTTTTGGTTACTATGTTGAGGTTTCAAAGACCCATATCGAATCAGTTCCAGCGCACTATGTGCGCAAACAGACCCTGGTTAATGCGGAACGGTACATCACAGAGGACCTCAAGGTGTATGAGACCAAAGTGCTGGGAGCTGAAGAAAAACGAGCCCGGTTGGAGTATGAGCTGTTTTGCGTGGTAAGGGAAAGGGTGGCTCAAAGTAATCGCCGGATCGCAAGGATGGCTGACGCTGTGTCCAAACTGGATGTGTTGCTGGCATTGGCTGAACTGGCTGATCAAAATGGTTACGTAAAGCCGGTCGTTCATGGCGGTGACAGCCTTTTTTTGAAGGAGAGTCGTCATCCGGTCATTGAAAAACTGGTATCATCAGAACGGTTTGTGCCTAACACGATTGAGATGGATCATACCGAGCAACAGGTGCTTATCATTACCGGACCCAACATGGCCGGCAAATCAACGCTCCTGCGCCAGGTAGCCCTGTTGGTATTGATGGCCCAGATGGGTTCTTTCGTTCCGGCGGAAGCAGCCTCCATCGGGATCGTGGATCGAATCTTTACACGCGTTGGGGCGCTGGATAACCTTGCCGAAGGCCAGAGTACCTTCATGGTGGAAATGCAGGAGACCGCCAACATCTTGAATAATGCTACTGAAAAAAGCCTGGTCATTCTGGATGAGATCGGCAGAGGGACCAGTACCTTTGACGGGCTGAGTATTGCCTGGGCTGTGGCAGAATATCTCCACGACTGGAAAAGCCGCGGGGTCAAGGCCCTTTTCGCCACTCACTATCATGAGCTAACGGACCTGGCCCTTACCAAGCCTCGAGTCAAGAATTACAACGTTGCTGTCAAGGAATGGAATGAGGAGGTCATTTTCTTGAGGAGACTGGTTGAGGGGGGTACCAATCGAAGCTATGGTATCCAGGTGGCCCGCTTAGCCGGCATTCCGGCACAGGTCTTGGATCGGGCCAGAGAGATATTGAAGAACATAGAAAGTGGTGAATTAAACGGTGCAGGAGAACCGGTGCTCGCACGTTCCAAGAAGCCGGTTGACAAAGACGCAAGTGTTCAGCTTTCCCTTTTTTCGACCTCAGATGAGATTGTGATTAATAGCTTGAAAAAGCTGGATATTTCCAATATGACACCCCTTGAAGCGTTGAACCGGTTAAACGAACTAAAAGAACTCATGGAATAATGGAATGTTGGAATATTGGAATATTGGGTAATAAAAGCGGAAAAAAACATATTAACGATCAGGTTTGCTGGTTTACCCGTTTGCCTATCAGCCCGCTTCACGCTCAAGGATTTCACTTGTTGAACAGGACAACGGGTCAATGGACGAACGGGCAAACGAATAAACCCATTATTCCATTATTCCATCATTCCACCATTCCAACTAGGTTCATATTCTTTCTCATTCTGCTTTTGATATCAGCTCTACACCCGCCTGTAGCTGCCGGATACCAAACCGAAAGGGACTATCGAGACGCCCGGTCGAGTTTTGAAAAGCTCCTGAAGGACCCTCAAAAACAGAAGCTCCGACATCATTGGATTGCGCGCATAAAAGAATTTCGTGCTGTTTACGCAACCCAACCGAACGGGCCAAGGGCAGATGACGCCCTTTTCATGACTGCACGGCTGTATGCCGAGTTGTATGGTGGAATGATG
>DAOURD010000363.1:0-2791 GCA_030625295.1 Desulfobacterales bacterium
CGCCTTTCGAACGTTCGCATATATGGTCCTGCCCTGGCTCACAGCCACGATCATGGTCTCGATGTTATCATTTTCAAGGACTACGTCGGCGACCTCCCTTGCCACATCGGTCCCTGTTTCCCCCATGGCCACACCGATATCTGCTGCCTTCAGCGCCGGGCTGTCATTTATTCCGTCACCGGTCATGGCCACAACCCTGGATGCCCCCTGCAAACCCTGCACAATCTGCAGCTTGTGTCCGGGACTTACCCTGGAAAATACGTGGGCCTGTTGACAGAGGGCCTGCATGGCATCCGGGTCTATACTGGCGAGACTGGTGGAGTCGAGGATCCTCAGTTGTTCCTCCCCGCTGAGATTTAACTCTTTTCCTATGGCATAGGCGGTCGGTCCCTGATCTCCGGTTATCATCACCGTCTTGATGCCGGCCTTATGGAACTGGGCTGTGAGTTCTTTGACGCCTTTCCTTATGGGATCGGCCATGCCGACAAGCCCGAGCCATATCAGGCCATTTGCCAGAATTTCCTCGTCATCGACCACATTCTCGTCACAGTCGACCAGGGCATATGCCACTCCAAGCAGCCTCAAGGCCCTGCCGGCCATACGCTCATTCTCTGTCTGTATTACAAGGCGATGCTCATCCGTAAAAGGAACCGTCTCCCCCCGCCTCATCTGCCGGGCACAGAGGGCCAGTATCTCACTCGGGCTGCCCTTGACCGCAACAAGAATCTTGCCATTGGCGGTCTTATGGAGACTCATCATCATATTCCGTCTCTCGGAACGGTAGATCATCTTCACCAGGGGAAAGTCCTCTTTGAGATTCAGGACATCAAGACCGCAGCCCATGGCCATGTATACCAGGGCATTCTCCGTGGGAGAGCCGTTTACCACATAACCTTTGCTGTTTTCGATCACCTCGCTCTCGCTGCAGAGGACTGAGCAGACCGTAAGAGCGGCGGTTTCCTGCAGGAAGACGGAATCAACGCGACCTGAGATAAGCGGAAGCTTTTCCTTTGAGACCTTGATCAGCTTTCCTCCCACGTAGAGCTCTATGACCGACATCCTGTTCATGGTGATTGTGCCGGTCTTGTCGAGACAGATGACCTGTACGGAGCCGAGGGTCTCCACCGCATCAAGACGTCTGATGAGGACCTTGTGCCGGCGCATCTCGCGAATACCGAGGGCAAGGGTGGTGGTAGCCACTGTGGGAAGCCCTTCGGGTATGGCCGCTACTGCGAGGGAAATGGCCATTTTAAACATCAGAAGGAACCCGTACCCGCGGAAAAAGCCGATCACAAAGACAATGCCGCATAATGCCGATGAAACAACCACCAACTGTGTCCCTATCTGGTCAAGCTGCCTCTCCATCGGGGTTTTAGGGGCTTCGGCCTCTCCAACAAGGGCCTGTATCTTGCCCATCTCCGTAAATCTCGCTGTAGCCACGACCACAGCGAGTCCCTGACCTCCGGTTATCAGGGTCCCCATGTAACACATGTTCGACCTGTCACTTAGCGGGACATTCTCCTCAGAAAGGACTCCGGGCTTTTTCTCAGCAGGGACGCTTTCGCCGGTGAGCGCGGATTCATCGATGCTCAGACGCTTTGCCTCAACAAGCCGTGCATCAGCAGCCATATATTGCCCCGGGCGCAACACGAGCACATCCCCGGGGACAATCTCCGCAGCGTCGATTTCCCTTGCCTTTTTGTCGCGCCTTACCAGGGCGCTGGGACGCACAAGACTCTTTAGAGAATGTATGGCCTTTTGAGACTGACTGTCGGTCACATAGCCTATGACGGCGTTTATGCCGACAACACCCATAATGGCTATGGCGTCCGCCACTCCTCCGGTAAGCACGGAGATGCCGGCCGCTGCGGTAAGCAGAGCGACCGGCACGGATTTTACCTGATCTATGAGTATTGCGAGACTTGATCGTGACATAGCCTCAGGAAGCACATTTGGGCCATACTTCTTGAGACCTTCTTTAGCCTCCCTGTCGGATAAACCGGTAGCACTTGAGGTAGCCAGGGACTCAAGCACGACATCCGCATCTTTTGTGTGCCACTGCTCAAGCGATTGGTCTTCTGAGCGGACTACAAGCCGTCTGAGCTTTCTCTTGCTCATGGCAGGCTGTTTCCCCCTGCCATTTCCTCCGCGCCTGGGCAGGGGGCTTGCCATGTCTTGCCTTGCTACTTCCGAAACTATCCTTTGAATGAGTCTGGCGATGTCGGAAGGAGATCTGCCGGGGTTGTAGGTAACGAGAAGGTTTCCCGTTAATATGCTGGCATTTACCCGGGTTAGCCCATCCTCGTTCCTGAGTTGAGACTCAAGCTGCGTTTTTAGGGGGTAAGAGCGGTAGAGACCCTTTACTCTATACCTCGTCCTTCCCTTTAAGGATGTATGAATCGGGTCGATCACAAGCCCTCCATCCCCTTTCGGCCTCTACACCTTTTCCTTTTTAGGCAGCGCCTTAGGTTTGGCCGGCGGCTCCTCTTTTGCGGGCTCAGGGGCCTTCTCAGGGGTGGGCTGAACACTCTCTACACGTGAAGGCTTTGGCAACACGGCGTTCAGCACCTCTTTGGCGCCTCCTACAGCGCCGAGCAGCACGTCGGTGACCGCCCTTGCCGCGGTTTTTCCCACGGTTCCTGCCGCATTGACAGCCTCTACTACAACGGTTGTTGTCACCTTCTCAACGTTCCCGCCGATCTCTTTTGTAGCCTCAATTACGCCATCGACCGTCCTCCTCGCCACCGCGGCTACGTCAGCTCCGACTTCGGCTGACCCTTTAACAGCCGCT
>DAOURD010000335.1:0-3034 GCA_030625295.1 Desulfobacterales bacterium
GTGACCGCCATCCGGGCGGAGAGCAGCTTGTTCTTCCCCATGTTACACGCCGGCAACATGCGCCGTCTCTTTTTCACAAGAATTTTACCTTCGATCAATTTGTTGTGGGGATGTGCAACGATTTTGCCTATAAAGCAGCTCTGGCGTTGGCATGCGGAGAAGATGGCTACCACAATACCCTCTTTCTTTTGTCAAAGACAGGTCTTGGCAAGAGTCATCTTTCCCAGGCCATAGGGAACTACATCTTGAATCATAATTCTACCATCCGCGTTTCCTACATGACGGCAGAGGATTTTACCAATGCCATGGTTTACGCACTCCGGCATGACAGCATTGAACAGTTCAAAGAGAAGTGTCGGAGGCAATGCGATGTGCTGCTTCTCGAAGACGTGCAGTTCTTAAGTGGCAAGGAGAAAACCCAAAACGAGTTGGGTTACACCCTTGATGCTCTCCTTGCGGCAGGAAAAAAGCTTATTTTTACAAGTAGTCATCTGCCTAATGACATTCCCAAGATGGATGGAAAGCTCGCGTCGCGCATGTCTTCCGGTATCATATCCAGTATAGAATCACCGGATTACGAGACTCGTGTGCGCATTATCGACAAAAAGGCATCCTTGAGATCCCTTGAGATTCCGCAAGACGTAGTCCATTACCTTGCCAGCGAGCTCACCGAGAATGTAAGACAACTGGAAAGCGGTCTGATCGGAGTTGCGGCCAAGGCTTCGCTACTTGAGGTGCCCGCAGACCTTCAACTGGCTGAAAGCGTTGTCAGGAATATTGCGCGACGATCTCAGGAAATCACAATAGAGAGCATTCAAAAACTCGTTTGCAAATATTGCAAGATCAGCACGGAGGAGCTCCTGTCCCGCTCCCGCAAGCGGAGGATTGCCCAACCCAGACAGATTGCCATGTACTTGGCCCGCCGCTACACAAGCCAGTCTTTCCAGGCAATTGGCCGGAGCTTCAATCGCTACCATGCCACCACCCTTCATGCCATCGGGACAGTTGAAAGGCTCATTCGAGAACAGGGGCCTGTACAGAAACAGGTGGAGTTCCTTTGCAGGAGGCTGGAATCAGGCAATCTTTGACGTCAATCATACCCAAGATCGAGGCGATCGTTGGCCGAGAGCACGTCACGACCGCAGTAGAAGACCTGCTATGTTACGCCTACGATGCCACGAACCGTCACTGCCGCCCAGACGCTGTGGCCTTTCCGGCAAATACAGATGAAGTCTCAGATATCCTGAGACTGGCTAATGAGCATCGCTTTTTTGTGGTTCCCCGGGGTGCCGGTACCGGGATGACCGGCGGAGCACTTGCAGTCCAGGGCGGGCTGGTCATGGTCATGACCCGTTTCAGTCGCATCCTGACCATTGATACCGACAATCTTGTAGCAGAGGTAGAGCCTGGCGTCATTACAGGCCATTTTCAGGAAGTAGTGGAGGGAAAAGGGCTTTTCTATCCACCTGATCCGTCAAGTGCCCTCTACTGTACGTTGGGGGGGAATGTCGCTGAGTGTGCGGGCGGCCCCCATGCCGTTAAGTATGGTGTGACGCGCGATTATGTCCTGGGCCTTGAGGTAGTGCTTCCCAGCGGAGAGATCATTAGGACCGGCGTGCGCACAGCCAAGGGTGTGGTGGGTTATGATTTGACCCGGCTCATGGTTGGTTCAGAAGGTACTCTGGGGGTTATTACGAAAATCGTGCTGCGGTTGTTCCCTCTCCCTGAGGTGGTTCGCACACTGAGTGTCGTCTTTTCCCGGATCCAGGACGCTGTAAGGACAGTTTGTGAGATCATCCGTTCAGGGGTTGTACCCAGGACAGTCGAGTACATGGATCAAGCTGCCATAAGATGCGTTGAGGACTATCTCAATTTGGGGCTCCCTGTGGACGCTGGTGCCATGCTCCTGATAGAGGTGGACGGAAGCCTGTCTGCTGTTGAGACTGCCATTAGTGATCTGACCGACATCTGCAAAAACTGTGGCGCTTATCAGGTACATGTGGCCAGTTCGGCACAAGAGGCAAAAGACCTTTGGAGGGCGCGTCAGGCCATATCGCCTGCCCTTTTTAGGCTCGGCCCTGACAAGATCAACGAAGACATCGTTGTGCCGCGCAACCGAATCCCGGACATGGTCGAATGGATAGACGACCTGAGAAAAAGGACTGGCCTGACCATCGTGACCTTTGGTCATGCGGGTGACGGCAATATCCACTTCAACATTATGCTGGACCGGCGTGATAGGGAGATCCTTGAAAAGGCGGAATCTGCAGTCGAAGAACTTTTCAGGCAGACTATTGCATTAGGGGGAACCATCTCTGGCGAACACGGGGTGGGAATCACCAAGGCACCTTATATAGGCATGGAGATCGGCAGCGCTGAGCTTGCCCTGATGAAGCGTATCAAAGCCGTGTTCGACCCGAACGGCATCCTCAACCCTGGAAAGATATTCTAACCTGGGTTGAGCGGTTCAACGTTCACGGTTCCCGGTTGAAGATCCCTAAGTCTCTGATATCAAAAGGACGATGCCTCAAGTAGTAAGGTTCAGAGGTTCAGAGGTTCAGCGGTTCAACGTTCAGAGGTTAAAACCGTGAACCGTGAACCGTGAACCGTGAACCGTAAAGTGAGGGATGTCAATATATTATAACCTTTGAACCTTGAACCCTGAACCTTGAACCGATCACTTTAGGTAACACTGTCTTGAAGAAAAAACAAACATTTTCAATCACCCCTGCGCTGAAAAATCGAATATCCAACGAATGAGGTTAAGCCCCACCAAAAGACATCCTTCGGCACGGGAGACACGAAAACCTGTGCGCATGAATACAACCACAAGCAGTACCATACCCACAAGTATATAGAGACTTTCCAGGCCGGCTGCATCAATAGTCAGAGGACGAAGCATCCCCGCCAAACCGAGCACGCCAAGGAGGTTATAGAGATCGCTGCCGATCAGGTTTCCAGCGGATATACCATACCGCCCCTTGAGAGCTGCCACCAGCGATGTGGCAAATTCGGGTGCAGACGTTCCTGCGGC
>DAOURD010000380.1:0-2619 GCA_030625295.1 Desulfobacterales bacterium
ACCTGCTCGAAGGTCTCGACATCATAATAAAGCGTCATAATCTTGGCGGCCTGGCTGTATATCTGCCACGCCTGTGGCCGAGAAAGGTGGCAGGGGTTTTTCTCGGTATCCCAAAGGACCAGTTTCTGGGAACCGTCTTCCTTATCAACTGACAGGTGGAATTCGTGGTATCGTTGAAGCCAATCTCCCAAAAACATTAGCATGGCGGGGAGGAAGGCCTCGCCCTGGAAGTAAGTCCGCGGCAAGAACGGGAAATCATATTTTGTATTCAGATGCTGTAAGACTTCAAACTCGTGGGACAGTCTAGCCTTTCCCCTTGCTGTAACCGCCACGTTCATGACAAAGCCGGCACGGACCTCATTGACCATCACCTCAATCCTGGCCGGGTGGTAGTCGCTCCCATGCTTTTCAGCATAGATCAGGATCTCTTCAATGTCGGACAGAGAGATGTCTTCTGCCAGTTGCCTGGCTGTGGCATCGACTAGCAGCTTGTAGCCATCTTTCGATATGACATCTGTGATGCCCTTAAAATACAGTCCGTAAGTTAAGGCAGGACCATGAGGTGTGTCGGCCCCGGAACGCGTCAGACGCATGGGGGTCTGGGAAGTAACGTCATTGAGCGGGACATAGCCGTGAGGGGATGGGGAGAGGTAGTGAATCTTGGGAACTGTCATGAAACAACTTGACTATGGCATTTACAAAAGAACTGTGGGACCAGATGCGGATACTGGATACTGGATACTGGATACTGGATCAAAGACGATGAACACAAAAGAAATCTAAACAACCTGTCATTTCGAGCGAAACGAGAAATCTCTCCGATGTAACATGACACATTGGCTGAATCCGGCCTTTCACAAAACCATCAAAGTGGATCATCCAGTATCAAGAATCCAGTATCCAGTATCTGAACATATTCCCCTCAACACAAAATTTGGGAAAGTGGCCGACAATGTGATCAAGCCCAAGGCTGCCTCAACGATACCGCTCCAACGCTTTCAAGAACTTTGGCTCCACCTCAAATCCGTGTGCCAGGGCCTTATCGCAATGCTCTACAGCCTCCTTATAAGTCCCCTTCTCAAAATAGGCCAGGGCAAGGTTGTTGTGGGCTACAGGAAAGCTAGGCTCAAGCTCCAGGGCCTTGTTGGCGGCAGCAATGCACTCGTCCAGTCGGCCCTGCATAAAATAGGCACTGGCAAGGGTGGCGTGGGCCTGGATAAACTCGGGGTTAATGGAGATCCCTTTTTCCAGGAAACCAATGGCTCTCTCGGGATCACCCATCTGCACATAGGCAAAACCCAGATTTCCATAAGGCTGGGCAAATTTCGGCCTGACCGCAATCGCCCGCTGATTAAAATGGATACAGGCGTCCAAATCTCCCTTATGCAGTTGGATGCCACCCAGGGCCACATATGCCTCACCCAGGGTTGGGCATTCATTTACGGCAGCCATAAGTTCCTCCACAGCCTCATCCCACCTACCTTCCGCAATCAGGCCTACGGCAAGGTTGTAATGCGTCGTGCCGCACTGGGGGCTCTTGACCAGAGTCTGTACCTGTTCCTCAATGTATTCTCTAGTTGTCTTTGATTTTTTCATAACGTTCGTCTATAGCAAATCTGTCCCACCGTTGTCAACCGCCAAACCATCCCGGCCAGCAATTCTAATTATGGCATTTTTTCTTTGACAATTGTGCCTTACATCCCCCTTTATCCCCCTTCAAGGGGGAATTTAACGGAAGAATTCCCACTTTGAAGGGAGGCAGGGGGATGTTATTCTTCAAAATTAGAATTGCTGCATCCCGGCCCGGGAACCATCAGAAAAAAGGAGGGAATAAGTCCAAGGACCCATTCCCTCCTTGAATGTCATCTCTTTGGGTGAAGCAGTTACCGCACAAACTACTTAACCACTTCTGAGGAGGCCGCACGGGGGGCCTTGCCTGCAAGTGGGCTGTATAGCTTCAAAATTGCAAATTTCATAATATCCAGACTGTTATTATCCGTGATAAAACCCATCAAGGTATTCTCTGCCTCTTCCGGAAGCACACAGGCATTTGAAGCATCGAAGGTCATGTCCGCAAAGCCCTTCGCAAGCTTCTTTTGTTCCTTCTTAGTGAGACCCACCTGAATCGCCTTTTTGCCGTCTATCTCCTTAACCTCACCGCCCAATCCAGCATCTTCAATCTTCTTGAGTTTCTCGTCATCCAGAAACACATTGATGTAATAGTCAGCCATCTAAACACCTCCTGTTAATAGAATCGCTTATAAAATCGCTTCGCGATTTTATACGACGTCCCGCTATAAGCGGGACTCAAAAAAAGGAAATTCCTATGCTATCAAGTTATCGCCTCTTCATAATACGATATGCTTTCTGGCCAGAACGCGCACCCCCCCTTTCGTTCGTAAAAATTTGTTGTTTGCACAGTTAGTATCCTGCCTTGAAAAATTGGTTCTCTATACTATAACTATGATCTCCTGTCAAGAGCAGTCTGACCCATCAGCAACTTTCGGTGAATCTGTAACCCCTTGAGATTGCTTCGCTTCCCTATTATTGCGTGGAGTGTATTTCACAGCACATGTTGTGGCCCCTTTAATCTTGACACACAAGGCCATCTCTTCCTAT
>DAOURD010000044.1:0-7025 GCA_030625295.1 Desulfobacterales bacterium
TTCGTTATAGGTAGACCGTGATTCTTCAGCAAGGATTTCAGCGTGGAGCCGGGCCTTGTTCAGCATGGCAATTATGGCGCTCTCTGAGGAGATGTCAGCTTCTGTGACCAGATCTATATCACCCTTGTACCTTATCTGGTGAGGTTTGCCGTATAATTCCCTCAGGATCTTTCCGGCCCTCAGGGCGGCTTTTCCTGCCACTTCCAAAATGTTTGCCAATTCAGGGCCGCACCCTGTCATGCAGCTTTCAATTCTTTTCATATGTCTTCTTCAAAACATCTCAACCCAAAGCGCGTCTTCCCATAAGTTCTCAGGGTTGTTTGTTGGCAATGCGGAAGAAATGCCATGCCAGGAGAACCCCACCAATAGTTATGGCAGAATCTGCGATGTTAAAGGCCGGCCAGTCCTCTGTGGCTCCGTGGTGAAACACAAAGGAGGGCGTGATGCCCCCCTGTTGGATTCTATATATTTTGCGCTGCATTATTCGCTCGTCCCCTGCCCTCTCAACATCCCAAGCCGTTGCCTCGAATGTGAAGGAAAGCGTGTTCTCAGAAAACTCGGGAAAGGCCTCAATCATCGATCACGGGGCTGTGATTTTCCACGATCACTCTCAACATGCTATAGTAGAGGTCGTAAGCTCCGTCGCAATCATGGTCAAAGGGGAGCAGGAGTCCAACGTAAAACTGATACTCACCGGGGGGGATGACGCCGGCAGGGACATTCTCAAATATGGATAAGGCGGCAATGCTTCTTATCGGCGCGTTCGATCGATAAGGGACGACAGCGGAATCCCACCCTTCATCGCCATTGAGCCAAAGTACTAACTGCATTTCTGGAACAACAAGTAACACGTACACGTCTCCTATGGCCTCCTGGTAATCTCCGGGCAACACGCTTGCATATACCGAGATGTGCCCGTCAGCGGACACTTCGACGAGTCCTTCTGCATCATTATTCCCGAAAACCCTGATTTCCGGAGGTGCCACCTCGAAGGAAATCTCGACGAAATCAAAGAAGAGATCTTTCAGACCATCACCGCTATCATCGCTTTCCGAGAGAAACCCGAAGTAAGCTTGCGCCCGCCTTGGAGGTATAAAGCAGGCCCCTGGAAGCCCTTGTGCTAAGCCCGGGGTCGGCTCTTCAAGGGAGTCCAAATCGCTTACCGAAAGCCCTGATAGAAATGGGGCAAGGCCCTCGTACCAGAGATTTCCTGGCAAAAGGCTGTATATGTCTCCATTCCCTGAGACCATAACCCAATACGCATCTCCAAGGCGGTCCGCGTAGAATCCGTTAGGGGAAAAGGATCGCGGATCTATCTCGACGTCCCAGATGACCGGTGACCAGGGCTTCAGGGTGACCTGTTCAAGGCCGTTTATTTCCAAGGAGAGATCAGGGCGTATGGCCTCAAGGGCATCAAGGATGATTGTGCCCGCTTCTCCCGCAGCGGCCATAACAAGTTTCCCGAAGGCAGCAGTGTCATAAATCGGGTATCCGGGATCGAATTCCCCTACGGCTTGAGAGGCCTGGAACCCATCCAAAGGCACAATACGCAGCCCTGCATGCCCTTCAGACAGGTAGGCAAAACCATCCACTATGTCAATCGCAAAGGCATATCCGTCCACCGGGATGTGTCCGATCTGGGTTGGATTGTCTGGAGCGCTCACATCAAGCGACAAGAAACCATTCCAGCCATCCGCCACATAAGCAACGCCGTCCTTCATCGCAACATCAAGGGCGTAGCCCGGGGTATCAAACCGCCCGATCTCGATCGGCTGTCCCGGGTCATCAACGTCCCATATTCGCAGCCCATTGCCGACGTCTGCGATATAGAGATATCCGTCTCTCCCCATTCTCATCGTCCAGATGTCACCCAGGGCAGCCGAATGCCCGGCATAAGAGGGTACCGCCGGATCGCTCACGTCGACAATCTGGAAGCCGTAGGCATAGTCGATTATGAACGCGAAATCTCCATGCACCTCAACGGATTTCGCCAGACCGAACGTCTGGTAGTGCCCAAGGGGCGAGACGGCCTCCGGGTACGTAACATCAAGTAAAAGGAGCCCGCCGCTGCCGTCGGCCACGTAGACAGTATCCCCTCGAATTGCCAGATCAAACGCAAAGCCGGGTGTATCATAGGTGCCAACGAGGGGCGTGCCTGTCAACCCAGCATCAAGAATTTTGATGCCTTCTTCGCCGTCGGCAATAAAGACCAAGGTCCCCGAGACAGCAACTCCTTTTGTCAGAGAAGTGGTGGGAAGAGACCGGAGAAAATTCACGCCTGAAGCCCCGCAAGGCTGTACCATCAAGCAGATAGAAACCAGCGAAAGAAGGATAACACCCAGCATTTTCCTGAGCCCTTTCATGCCGGAGCCTCTCGCAAAAACTGACCTATCGTCTTCACCGGCAAGGCGACAAAGCTTCACTCGGGAAATCTCGATATTACTCATTGGTACTCCTTCAAGTAGCGCCGTACCATAGTTTTAACACCGAATTCGCCCTGCAAGCTTTCTTGGGCTGCTCTAGAAAACTCTTACGCCAAACTCGGTGCAGAATGAATAAGAATCAGTGGCCACTTTCAATCGGATTACGCACAGGCCAGTTCATCGGGACTACCCGGCTCCATGAACAGTCCATAACTTCCTTTTACAACATACCACGGGAACATCTCCAACACCAGTTGAAACGATCGGTATGCCCGCCTGTATGGCTTCTAATAGCTCCCTTTCCCACGATTACGAGACAAGTTATCTCTGTAGTGATCTAAAAAAATGCTCACCGCAAAAATAGCTCACCACTGAAGCACGGAGAGCGCAGAGGTGAATCCTTAAAAATTTTTCTTGTCGGTTCCTCCAACAATAAAAAAGTTTTTTCTGTGTCCTCTGTGGCTACACAATAGGGGATTAGAGGATATAGGGGATTAGAGAGGAGACGCCCGAGGGCTTTATGATTTGTCTCTCAGGGACTTGATCAAAGCATTTAGCATGAGACTTACCTCTTGGCAGTTATTTTCAAGATCCCGATATGTTTCTGAAGTTACAAAACCAAGATCTTGGGCAAGCAACAGGAAATAGCGTACCTCTTCAAGGGAACCTCTGGCATTGTACAGAAAACTCAGATACTCTTTTGTGGTATTACGACTTTGGCCTTCCACGATATTTGAACCTGAATTGAGCGATTAGCTGTCTTGTCAGGGCGGCAGACCGATAGCCATTAGCGTTTAGCTTTGAAAAATCAAGGCATTACATTAATTAGAAATAACACCCAACGGGTGAAAGTTTGTAATAGCAAAACATCCTGCTTGTCAGGGCGGCAGACCGATAATCATTAAACTAACCGCTAACCGCTAATGGCTAACCGCTCAATTTAATTTGAAGGCACTGAATAAGCAGCCCTTTTGATCTAATCGACTAAACCATACACCTCTATCTTTGGGAACGTTGCCGTAACACGATAGCATTTTAGAACAAGATTATGAGCCCCTTGCCAAACCTTAAGTTCACGCCAATGCATCTCCTCCCCCCTTCAATTTAATCCCTTTAATCCTTTAATCCCGCACTTTTATGTGCTGCTCTTTTCTCTGTGTCCTGTGGCTGTGGAGAATTAATGGTTTTGCTCCGCTTCACACAGCAGTTCTTAAAGTTACCTACTTCGCTCATACAACCTCCATCCCGACAAAAACTATATTGACATCGTATATACAATTATTTATTATTGAATAAATGAAGATTGATTATTCTTTACAAGGGATTTGGTTCGAATGGGATAGCCAAAAGGCCACAACCAATCTACGCCAACATGGCATCGCTTTCGAAAATGCATGTGAAGTATTTTTTGATCCATTCCTGCGAATGATGAATCCTGAAAATCTTAACGGACAAATACGAGAGGCAATCATCGGGCTGACAATGAATTGGAATCTGCTTTACGTGGTTTACACAATGCGCAAAGGTGACATCTTTCGTATTATTTCAGCCAGATCAGTCACAAAATATGAAAGGAGATTATATGAAGAGCAATAATTTGAAAAAACGGTTAAGAAAAAATAGGCCGATGGATATTATCAGCATAAGGATCCCAAAAGACGTGGTAGATGATTTGAAACGTATCGCACCACTTCTCGGTTTTTCAGGCTATCAGCCCTTAATTCGGGCATATATAGGGCAGGGATTACGAGTTGATCTCGAACGAATGGAAGGCAGTCCTGAACTTTCTAAATTTGTTGAAAGCTTAAAACGCCATGGCGTAAACGAGACCATTATTTCTGAAGCAATTGCAGAGGTAAGCGGCATATAAACTTTACCCGAGACGTTATTTTAAGTTCTGTTTATTCACCACGGGCACAGAGAACACGGAGAAGACCCCTTAAATATCTTTCTTGTCGGTTCCTCCGACAATAAAAAAGTTTTTCTCTGTAACAAATTAATTTAACCACAGACGCACACAGACTGACACAGACAAAATGTAGCCAAGTTGTCCACCACAACGAAACCATGACACGAGTGCCCTTGACGCAAGCATTCCTATGACAGACATTTGGATCGATTGTGATATGGTCTTGCCAATTCATGCTTAACCTCCATAGATTCTATTCGTCACACAGGTGATGTTCGTTAATATACGTAAGACAAATGACCTTCCTTCGCAAGGCGATGACGCCCTTTAGCCGAGCATGTCGCTTGGCTAAAATGTCCGTGTGAGTCCGTGTGGGTCTGCCTGCCCTGTAGCTCCAGCAGATAGTACTGGGGTGGCTAATTTCTCATTTCTTCTCTGTGTCCTCTGTGTCCTCTGTGGTGAAAAAACAAAAAGGGGGCGTCGTGATATCCCCTTTTGGCGCACATATTTTGCGCTGCATTATTCGCCTGTCCCCAATCCTGGCTTGATTTAAATAAAAATTCCATCTATATTTGTTTAGAAGTTTAATTGTTTAAAGGAGGCCTCTATGGCTACAGTAATGAAAATAAGTCCTCAAGGGCAGATTCGCATACCGAAAATGATTATGCAAACAATCGGCATAGAGAAAGGTGATTATGTTGAAGTGGAATTGAAAGATGATTACATCGTTTTGAAGCCAAGAAAGTTAATCGACCCCACGCAGGGTTGGTACTGGACAAAAGGATGGCAGCGAGCGGAGACTGAGGTAGATGAACAAATCAAAAAAGGTGAATTATCACCCATGTTCAGAACTGCCGAAGAAGGGACCAAGTGGCTAAAGAAATAGCTGGATATCAGTTCAGCAATCGGTTCAAAAAAGAATACAAGCGGCCTCCCCAAGAAATCCAGAAAACCTTTGATGAAAAGCTCAATCTATTTTTGAACAATATGTCGCATCCATCCCTCAGAGTCAAACACATACAGGGAACGAAGACCCGATGGGAGGGATCTGTGACCAAAAACTATCGCTCTACCTTCGAACTTACCGGCAATTCGGTGATTTTTCGAAGCATCGGAACCCATGACATCTTGCGCAAGGAACGATAACAGTCCCTTCATTCTCCGCTTGTTTCCTTCCTATCATCTCATCTTCTTCTCTTCTCCATAATACCTCGTCACCCTTTGCCAAACCTTAAGCTTAGGGCCGGGGGAAAAATAACTTGGCATTTTAGCATCCCATCTTCACCACATCTTTAATCGATCCTCAATCGCAAAATCCTTAACATAACACTGCTATGCCTGCGGTTTTGCTCAATCAGATCGACTAAATCTATGGCAAATCCGGGCGCAAATTCTACCAATTTATTTTTTACCCGGCCCTTACCTGGGGAGTCGGGCTAAGGCGTAATCTAAAGATATGCCTGCAATCAAAAAGGCCTTTTCCCTGGAATTAGCACCTGATTTCAGCACAACCGAGGATTTAGAGACATTAAATTGTTTTGCCAGAAACTGCCGGCAGGCCTTGTTAGCCGCACCATCCACAGGGGGAGGCTGGACCTTGAGCTTAAGTGATGAACCGTGAAGGCCGGCAAAAGCCGTGCGGGAGGATTTGGGTTGAACATGGAGATTAAGAACAATGCCTTTGGGCACCATCTTCAGATACGGTGGAATTTTCATGGGGTTTCAGCCTGGGAGAAACTAGCTCCCATTCCTTTTTTGTAAATTCAGGTGGATAGACTGAAGGTAGAAGGCTAATAGGGACAAATCATGAGTGATCACACAAAACTGCGGGCATTTGAGTTGGCTGACGAGATTGCAGTATTACTTTAGAGGATTCATCTCTGCTCGATCGTTGCGAAATGCTTGAAATCCTTCAGCCTTTAGCCTTCAACCTTCAACCTGTCTATTTATCTTTTTTTATTAAAAGGATTGTACGTCCCAGGTCCTGAACTTCCTCAAAGACTTCTATAAATGCTGAACGGTCACGTTCTTTGATTATCTTTCTCAGGTCTTCTCCATATTGGCTAAATGTCTTAAGGATACTGTTCGTATATGGATTAGACATCTGAATGGTTGCATAGAGCTCAGGGTCCTGATGATAGAGCCTGGCTACTATGTTCATCTGCTGTTCAAAACTTGGGGGTGCGAGTGCCAGTATCTGCTGAAGGTCGATTTCATGCTCATCCAGGGCCTTTCCCAGACAAAGAAGTATGAAATGATTTAGTGCCTGAGCACAAGCCATGGTGCGGTCGTGTTCTTCAGGCGACACGACAGATGTCACGGCCCCATGTTGCCGGAGAAGTCCCTCCCACCAGGTAAACCACCTTTTGCCGCGCCCCGGACATAGTGCCACCCTCTTGCCCTTAATGGAATCTTCTGCCGGCCCGAAAAGCGGATGGGTCCCTACCACCTCACAGCGGGCGTGTTCCAACATGCATGCCACCTGCGACTGCTTAAGTGAACAGAGGTCTGTCATAAAGGAGCTTTCCGGAATCAAGGGACCTAGTTTGGCTACTTCCTCAGGGAATACTTCCATGGGGAGGGAGAGTATGAGGACCCGGCACTTCCGGGCCAGATCCTCAGATGAGAGTTCTGTGTGTAAATCAGAGATAAGTACTGGAAATCCAACGCCTTTTAAGAATTTGGCAAACCAT
>DAOURD010000247.1:0-3822 GCA_030625295.1 Desulfobacterales bacterium
ATGTCCGATAATTGGCATCGTGCCCCCTGGCCCAGACCGGGTTTTTCTCTCTGTGGCATGGTCCAGGTTCCCTGGCCCAGACCGGGTTTCTCTCTGCTGGGCATTCTCCGGCTTCTGTCGCGCCAGGGCGGGCTGTCGCGCCCCTGGCCAAGACCGGGTTGCGAAGCGGGATAGCCTCTTGCGACGATGTCGCGCCAGGGCGGGCAGGGCAGGCCCTCTGTGGGGCACATATGGCATCGGACAGGCCACATTCGGAAAGATATTTTGCTATCTTTTTAGAAGCAGTCCCAACATCGTCTGCATCCCTTGAGATCTCCTGAAACAGTGAAACGCCATCCCCAATCTGCTTTATCCCTACTTCTGGCTCGGCCAGATCACCTAACAGCAACTTCTCCGCAATCGACTTCATAGCCTTACCAAAATCGGCAAAACTCTCTTTGCCAGCTTCCTCGAACACACCAATGATTTCATCCAGACGATTCAGGACAACACCCAATCCCGGAACATCCTCTGGTTCTAACATCACGACTTCAAGGGCAAGCTTGTCGAGTAGTTCTTTTACAGTGTTAAGATAATCATCCATCTCTCCATTACTCCATTTGAAAAGTGGTCAGTGGTCAGTGGTCAGTAAACAGTGGTCAGTGAACAATCGTATCCTCTTCATATGGGTCATCGCGGATTAGTGGGAATTCCTTCCCACGTAGGATAGCATTTTACATGCCACCTGCCACCGTAATCCCGGTCGGGTATAAAACCGACCCTACAACGGATTTGTGTGGTGTATCCAACGTATTTTTCTAATCCGCGTTGAGGCATCGTAGGGTGGGCACTGCCCACCAAAAAACGCATGTCGTTGTTGTCAGTGGGCGGTGCCCACCCTACATATCTAAACCGGCTAAACCGGCTAAACGGTCTTACAAAAGATTTATCACCCCCTGGGCAATGCGCTCCAGGGGGGCTACTTTTTCCACTGCGCCTAACTTGGCTGCTTCTTTCGGCATCCCGTAGACAACACAAGTGGCCTCATCCTGGCCAATCGTCCTTCCGCCAGCCTCTCGCATCTTCAACAGGCCCTGTGCGCCGTCCGAGCCCATCCCTGTCAGTATGACACCGACAGCATTGGGCCCCGCATATTGCGCGCTGGAATTAAAAAGCACATCAGCCGATGGCCTCTGATGACATACCATGGGCCCAGTTTTCACGGACACGTGGTATCTGGCCCCACTGCGCCTCAAGAGCATGTGATAATTTCCAGGGGCGATCAGCGCCCGCCCGGGCAGCACCGAATCCCCGTCCTCAGCCTCTTTCACGGCAATACTACACATGTTGTTCAGCCTTTCGGCAAAGGCTGTCGTAAAATTGGGTGGCATGTGCTGCACCACGAGGACCCCCGGAATTGTTGGGGGAAACCTGGTCAAGACCTCCTTCAGGGCTTCGGTCCCTCCTGTAGAGGCACCGATTGCAATGACCTTGTTCGTGGTTTCCTGAAGGGCACGGCTGCTGAGTGTTACCGGGGTGTCCTCAACCGAAGTCTTTTCCTTGTGCTGGGAGACTCGTGCTCTGGCTGCTGCCCGTATCTTGTCTGCAAGCTGCTGCTTCATATCCCCGACCGAATACGCCGCCCCCGGCTTTGACAATACCTCTACGGCACCACTTTCAATCGCCTCAAGGGCGAGTTTTCCGCCATTGCGTGTCAGTGAACTGACAATAATGACCGGAAGGGGATAATATTTCATCAATTTCTTCAGGAAAGTAATGCCGTCCATGCGCGGCATCTCTATATCAAGGGTCACCACATCAGGTTTCAATTTTACAATCTTATCCCTGGCAACATAAGGATCAGGCGCTGTTCCGATAACCTCGATGCCCCGTTCCCTGGAAAGCTCCTCGGTAAAAATCTTTCGCACAATAGCCGAATCATCCACAACCAGAACTTTAATGTCTCTCATGAATAGATCTCTCCGAAAAGCTACAGCTTATTGAAATCACAGAGCTTTTAGTGGTGATCAATTTATGCCATCCACACGGAGTACTGGAGTGATGGAGTAATGGAGTAATGGAAAGCCAAATGCATAAGAACCTACGGGGCTTCTTGTGTTGTAATAGTTCAGCACCCATTGCTTTTTCTGTCATTTCGACCAAAGGGAGAAATCTTTCAGCTTGGAACTGTATACCCTGCGCCCAAGATTTCTCACATTCGTTCGAAATGACAACACGGGCTGAACTATTACCTTGTGTTTTACCAACACTCCAGTACTCCAGTACTCCAACACTCCGTGAACGTTTACAGACCTTTGCCTGTCGGCCCACATCCCGCACTCCGCATTCTAGAAATCACATCCATCAAGGTCTTGCTTATCTTCCATTGCCCCTTCGTCCATGCCAAGTACATCCATCAGGGTCTTCTTGATCTCTTCCGGTCTGAAGGGCTTCTTGATACAGGCCCTGGCACCCAGGCCCAAAAGCTCCTCGAGACGCTCTTCTCGACCCTCTGTGGTCACAATCACCACTGGTGTTGTTGACACAATCGCCCGTTTCTGAAGAGCCTTTAAGAGCGCCGTGCCATCCATTTCCGGCATGTGAAGGTCGGTCAGGATAATGTCCGTCCACTCCTTCTCAAGGATAGATAGGGCCTCCTGACCGTTTCCCGCCTCAAAGAACTGTCCTATATCAAAGCCAGACATCTCAAGAGTCTTCTTGATGACGCTTCGCATGGACGACGAATCATCAACGATCAAAACATTAAACGCCATAAATCACCTTCCGCTTTAGGTTGAGCCGCCTAAACTAATCCCAAAATATCCTGGACCTTGTTGTACTCGTCGTAAAAATCGATCACGATTTCTTGCAGGTCCTTTGCCTTCAGTCCGTAACGTTTCATGATCTCTTCTTTTCCACGATAAGAAAGCCCGTCACGTCCTACCCCAATGCCCATGGAAAGCGTTACGATGTTTGCAAGGTAGATGATCGGAGTTAGCGGGTCATCATCTGAAGCCCCCTCAGGTCTATGATGCAGCCGGATCGCCTGAACAATATCTTCCGGAAAATTCCACGATTCAGCTACCTTTGCCCCCACCTCCGCATGGTCTATACCGAGCATCTTCCTTTCAGCTTCGAGAAAAGAATGCTCCCCTTCTTTGACCAGGGCAATGATCTGCTCAAAGTATCTATCAACAAAACTGCCGAGCACCACTTTTCCGATGTCGTGCAGAAGGGCTGCCGTAAACAAAGACGGGGGCTCGGACTCAGTTACACGATCGCATATGATCTTCGAGATGATCCCCGTTGCCACCGCATGCCTCCAGAGTTCCCCCCTGGCCAGATCATATCCTTTGTTTTCCTTATGAAAGAATTTTACCACTGTGCTTGCCAGGATGATATTCTTCAACTCGGCATTACCCAGCAGCACCAGCCCCTCCCGCAGCGAGCGGACCTTTCTCCTGAGCCCGTAATAGGCCGAATTGCATAGTTTCAACACATTTGCTGTGATGGCCTGATCATACTGGATAATCGAAATGAGTTGATCCACAGATGCGTCAGGATCATCCAGTATCTTTAGGGCCTTGGTGGCCACATCAGGAAAGGGTGGAAGCTTTTTGATCGATTTTATGATCGCCTCAATATCCATCATAGCACCTTATACCCCTGACCGGAAACCTTCAGAGACAATTCCCCTGTGGCAATGCTGAGCCACATTGTTCTGTTCGACGTGCCTCCGATATCTTCAGCATCAATAATGACTTTGTTGCGCCAAAAGATCTTTCTCAAAGCTGCATAATTGCGCTTTCCGATATTGAAAACCCCGGATGCGTCCATGACCTG
>DAOURD010000316.1:0-3226 GCA_030625295.1 Desulfobacterales bacterium
ACAGGATTCAGGAGTATTCCGAAGAATGGATATAGTATCCCTGCTGCAATCGGAATCCCGAGGCTGTTGTAAAAAAATGCCCAAAAAAGATTCTGTTTGATTACTCGCATGGTCTGAAACGAGAGCCTTATGGCTGCGGGAACCGATCGCAAATCATCTCTGATTAGAGTGATGTCACTCGCTTCCAGGGCCACATCAGTCCCTGCTCCAATGGCAATCCCGATGTCGGCTGTTGTCAAGGCAGGCGCATCGTTAATTCCGTCTCCAACCATAGCAACGATATAGCCTTCCTCCTGGAGCCTACGTATTTCGCTTGTCTTATCACCCGGGAGAACTTCAGCCAGGACCTTGTCAATCCCTACGGCATCGCCTATAGTATGAGCAGTTTTCTCGTTATCCCCTGTGATCATGGCTACATTTAGCCCCATGTTTTTCAGCGTGGCAACAGTTTCTCCTGCCGATTCCTTAGGCACGTCTGAGAGGGCAATCACGCCCATGACTCGCCCTTCGCTTGCTACAAAAATACACGTTTTACCTTCGTTTGCAAGCAATTTTGCCTTCTCGTCGAGACCGTGCAATTCGATCCCCTCTTTTTCCATAAGCTTTTGATTTCCGACAAAGGCCTTTCTTCCATTGACGACTCCCCTAGCACCGAGACCGAAAAGCGCTTCAAAATCGTTGACACGAGAAAAAGCGGCATGTTCCTGACGACCTTTTTTAACAATAGCCTCGGCCAGGGGGTGTTCAGAAACCGCTTCGATAGACCCCGCGATTTCAAGGACGTTTTTTTCAACAACGCCCTCTGACGGGACAATGTCCGTGACCTCGGGCTCTCCCCTGGTCAAGGTCCCTGTTTTATCAAAGACAATCGTGGTAAGTTTGTGCGCCTTTTCCAGGCTCTCTCCCCCTTTGATTAAGATACCGTTTTCAGCCCCTAATCCGGTTCCCACCATAACCGCGGTCGGCGTTGCCAGGCCCATAGCGCATGGACAGGCAATGATAAGGACAGACACGAAATTTAAAAGGGCTCGACTGAATACCGGCTCCGCTACAATGAAATACCATATTATAAATGTGAGGACTGCTATGCCGAATACTATTGGCACAAATATGGAAGCCACTTTGTCTGCCACTCGCTGGATAGGGGCCTTTGAGCCCTGGGCCTCTTCCACTAACTTTATGATCTGCGCCAGCGCCGTTTCGGCTCCTACCTTGGTCGCCTCGAAGGTAAAGCTCCCGCTTTTATTCAACGTGGCGGCAAATACTTCATCTCCCTGCTCCTTGGCCACAGGGATACTTTCTCCGGTAAGCATTGATTCGTCTACTGAAGACTTGCCTGAGACAATCACGCCGTCCGTGGGAATTTTTCCCCCTGGCCTAACCACTATCAGGTCACCTTTTGCTACATCTTCAATCGGGATATCGGACTCGTTTCCATCTCTTATCACACGCGCGGTCTTTGGTTTGAGCCCCATCAGTCTCTTGATAGCCATCGAGGTCTTTCCCTTTGTTTTGGCTTCCAAAAGACGTCCCAAAAGAATAAGGGTGATGATCATGGCCGCGCCATCAAAATAGACATGCGGGGTAATGCCAGTACCTGCAAAGAATTGAGGCCAGAATGTAGTCAATGTAGAATAGAGGTAAGCTGACAGAGCGCCCACGGCAACCAGGGTATTCATGTCCGTGGTCTTTTGTTTTGCCGCCTTGAACGCGCCCCTGTAAAACCGGCTCCCCACCCAGAACACTACAGGGGTAGTCAGTATAAAAAGGGCGACTAACATAATCTGCCTGGGGATGCGTATGAGGAAGGGGAACCAATGCTGCATGGAGCCCATAAAGATAAGTATACTGAGAACCACACCAACACTGAACTTGAGCTTGAGCTCCTTCAGCTCTCTTTGACGAGCCGCCTCCACAGGGTCCTCAAGGGTTTCTCCCACCACACCTAA
Source organism: Desulfobacterales bacterium (assembly GCA_030625295.1). Classification (GTDB taxonomy): domain Bacteria; phylum Desulfobacterota; class Desulfobacteria; order Desulfobacterales. The sequence continues at coordinate 1,950 of DAOURD010000316.1, forward strand.
AAATTCATACCCCGTGTCAGCGATTACCGTCTTTATCGCTTCCACGCCATCCCAATCCGGGGAATGCGTTATTGTTGCTCGTGCTGTAGCAAGATTGACTGAAGCATCTTTAACTCCGATAGCTGACTTTAAGGCCGACTCAACACGGCGGACGCAGGCTGCGCACGTCATACCTCCCACAGAGATTGTCGTCTTACGGGAAGAGTCAGCTATGTCTTGCGTCGCCCCCACCACTTCATAGCCAAGGTCCTTCACCTTCTCCGTCATCGCATCCGTGCCAACGCTGGAAGAATCATATTCCACAGTCGCCTTCTCCGTGGCAAAATTTACCGAGGCGTTGTGCACACCATCAAGACCCTTGAGCCCTTCCTCAACACGGAGGACACATGTAGCACATGTCATGCCCCTGACGTTTAACGTGACCTTACGATTCGGCTTCATACCCGGCCTTTTTTATTTTTTCCCGGATCGTGTCCATGTCGACCGGTCCTGCCTCATCAAACGTCGCCTCTCCTTTTTTGAGATCGACCTTGACATTTTTAATTGCGCCAATCTCCTCCAAGGCCTTGGTAACAGCCATGACACAATGATTACATGAGATCCCTTTGATTTTGATAACCGCCATTGAGTCAATTTATGCAAGCCACATTTTGCCTTCCCCCTCGCACTACAAGCGGGGATCAACGTGTCCAGGCCCTCCGCACTCCGGCGTGTAGCAGGTGACATTTACGAATTCACACTTTTCCCCGCATGAAGGGCAAACATCCGTCGGTATTGAAGCCGTGATAAGAAAACCGCAATTGGCGCATTTCCAGTAAGTTTGGTTGCATTGAGGACAAATGTCACCGACGAATTTGCCTGAAGCTGTGTAGCCACAGTGGGCACACACCCATTTTTCCTGTTCATCTCCCATGTTATCCTCCCCTTGTTACAGCAAACCAGGTTCAGTCCATTTCTCCTCACATTATTGAGCTTGGGGATAGAAAGAAAATTCTACGCCTCACCTTGAAACCCGTATCGGTCTTTTCCACAACAGGCACATGTTTCTCCCTGGCTGCACCCACCGTATTTTCAACAATAAGCTTCATCGGCTTGTCGCAACAGACAAGTTTCCCTTTGCCTTCATGAACCATCTCCACAATGTTTTCGCATACTTCACACTTGTAAACTTGCAGTTTCTCAGTCATTTTTTGTTTACTCCTTTTTGACGTCCGTGATGAGCTTCGTCCCAGAAGTCGTCAGGTTGTTGAGTGGTCGAGTGGGTAATCCTCCAGCGG
>DAOURD010000273.1:0-3606 GCA_030625295.1 Desulfobacterales bacterium
CATCCGTAACCTCATGCAACACCCTTTCAGGCGATGCACCCAGCTTCTGAAGAATGGAGCGAGCAATCCCCTCGGGCTGCTCCAGCATGGCCTTCAAGAGATGCTCCGGATCGATCTGCTGATGTCCCAATTGACCCGCCAGGCCCTGGGCGCCTTGAATCAGTTCCTGAGATTTTATAGTAAATTTATCAAAACGCATGGTTTTCTCCTTCTATAAAATCGCTACGCGATTTGGCATGTTTCATTACAGACAAAAAGTAGTTGACACTTTTTTTACCATCCCGGGTTTCAGGTTTCAGGTTTCAGTGTTCAGATTTGGGGTTTCAGGTTTCAGTGTTCAGGTTTCAGTGTTTCTTGCACCTGACACCTGAAACCTGACACCCGACACCAAAAAGTACACCTGACACCAAAAAGTACGAACAAAAGAATTTATCTCTTGGCGCCCGCTTTCTTGAAAAGTGTAAACCGAGGAATGAAGGATGCCGAAATTTTCATATGATCAAGTAAATGTCGGGAGGTGCCCTTGAACATGAGAAAAAGCCAACCCCCGTCCAGCGAATCAGGTGAAACTGAAGTGGCCGAAAAACTCGAGGAAGGCACATCGGAGAAGGCAAAGGAAGGCCTAGCTGAGGAGGAAAGCCTTGGAGAACGCCTCAAAGCTGAGGAGGCAAGGGCCGAAGAAAACTACGATCGACTTCTCAGGATAACGGCAGAATTTGAAAATTACAAGAAACGTATGGAGCGCGAGATGAACGATTTTATGAAATTCGCAAACGAATCGCTCATCAAGGATATTTTGCCGGTCGTAGACAATCTGGAACGGGCACTCGAAATCCCTTACGGAAATAATGAGAATGCCTTCCACAGTATGCGAGAGGGCGTCCAGATGACCCTAAAAGGGCTCCTGAGCAGCCTTGAAAGGTCTGGTGTTGTTGTTATTGAGTCTTTGGACAAACCCTTTGATCCAAATTTTCACCAGGCCGTCATGCAGGAACAATCCGAGGGGCACACTGAAAATACGGTCTCCAAGGAACTTCAGAAGGGATACATGATGAGGGACCGACTTCTTCGGCCTGCCATGGTCGCGGTTTCCAAAAAACCGGATTTCGCACCAGAGGACAAATCAGAGGCCCCCGCGGATGAACAGAAAGATGAGCACAAGGAGGCAAGGAATGAGTAAAGTTGTAGGTATTGATCTTGGCACAACCAACTCGTGTGTGGCCATTATGGAAGGAAAAGAGCCCAAGGTGATTACCAACCCTGAAGGTGGGCGTACCACCCCGTCCATGGTGGCCTCGACCGACAGCGGGGAACGGCTTGTAGGCCAGGTAGCCAAACGGCAGGCTGTGACCAATCCGGAGAATACGGTTTTTGCGGTCAAGCGCCTTATTGGACGGAAGTATGCTTCGGCGGAAGCTCAGCGCGACAAGGAAACTTGTCCTTACAAGATTACCCAGGCCCCCAATGGCGATGTCCGTGTTGAGATCCAGAGGAAGACCTACAGCCCAGCCGAAATCTCATCGTATATTCTGCAAAGCATGAAAAAGACGGCAGAGGAGTACCTTGGTGAGAAGGTTACTGAGGCGGTCATCACCGTGCCGGCGTATTTTAATGACAGCCAACGTCAGGCGACCAAGGATGCTGGTCGAATCGCCGGCCTGAACGTCTTAAGGATCATTAACGAGCCGACCGCAGCCTCCCTGGCCTATGGTCTTGACAAGAGGAAAGATGAAAAAATTGCCGTATTCGACCTAGGCGGGGGAACCTTTGATATTTCCTTGCTGGAGATCGGCGAAGGGGTTTTTGAGGTAAAATCCACCAATGGCGATACCCACCTGGGCGGTGAGGATTTTGATCAAAGGGTTATCGACTATATTGCCAGTGAGTTCAAGAAGGACCAGGGGATCGACATCCGTACTGACAAGATGGCCCTGCAGCGCTTAAAGGAGGCTGCCGAAAAGGCGAAGATGGAGCTTTCGACCTCCATGGAAACTGACATAAACCTCCCCTTTATCACGGCTGACGCCAGCGGACCAAAGCATCTGAATATAAGGCTGACCCGGGCCAAACTGGAGGGTCTGGTTGAGGACTTGTTGGAGAAGCTGGTTGGTCCCTGCCAGACGGCGTTAAAGGATTCAGGACTGAGCCGTTCAGACATCAACCAGGTCATCTTGGTGGGTGGCATGACCCGGATGCCGGCCGTTCAACAGAAGGTGAAGAAGATCTTTGGCAAAGAGCCTCATAAGGGGGTAAATCCCGATGAGGTGGTGGCCCTTGGAGCGGCCATCCAGGCGGGGGTTTTGAAAGGTGATGTTCAGGACGTGCTGCTGCTGGATGTGACGCCACTTTCCCTTGGGATTGAAACCCTTGGCGGCGTATTTACCAGATTGATCGAAAAGAATACGACGATACCTACCAAGAAGGGCCAGATATTTTCCACCGCAGCTGATAATCAGCCCGCGGTTTCGATCCACGTGCTTCAGGGCGAACGTGAAATGGCCGAGTACAACAAGACTCTGGGCCGCTTTGAACTCGTTGGCATACCCCCCGCGCCCCGTGGCCTGCCACAGATTGACGTGACCTTTGACATTGATGCCAATGGGATTGTCCATGTCTCGGCCAAAGATCTGGGAACCGGAAAGGAACAATCGATCCAGATCACGGCATCCAGCGGACTTTCAGAAGAAGAGATCGAAAGGCTGACAAAGGACGCGGAGTTGCATGCCGAGGAGGACAAGAAAAAAAGAGCCCTGGTAGACGCCCGGAACCATGCTGACAGTCTTATCTATCAGACTGAAAAGTCAATGCGAGAACTGGGTGACAAGATAGACGCGAGTCTCAAGTCAAATGTCGAAGGTGCCATTGAACGTCTCAAGAAGGCCATGGAAGGGACCGATACTGATGAGATCAAGCGCCTGAGTGATGAGCTGATGCAAACCTCTCACAAATTGGCAGAAGCCATGTATGCCAAGGCCTCTGGCGCAGAGCAGGCAGGTGAGCAAGCTGGTGGGCCTTCTGCACAGGCTGAAGCTAAGGCTTCCAAAGATGAAGATGTGGTGGATGCCGATTTTGAGGAGGTTAAGGATAACAAATAATCGCATAGGATCCGAGCAGCAAAACGAAGAAAATCCCGCAGTACTCAATGTGCTGCGGGATTTCTTGTTTAATATGGCGGAAATCTATGATAGGAAGAAGGAAATGTTGCCCCGTTGCTGGCGCGACGTCCCCGAAACAAGGAGTAGCGTGGGGGACAAAGCCCCCACGCTACCGTGGGGGCACATGTTGCTGCTGTTGAGATTCTCCTGTATGAGAAGGACTGTGAACATATGAAACAGTATCGCGTTGATGAGCTTCGGCCAAAGGATTATGAAAGGATCAACGGATATTTAGACGAGCATTTTGGTTCTCCCCAGATGGAAGGTGTTTATTGGGTTCCTCTGGATCCTGATTTGTTTGACCAGGTTCAGGCTGCCCATGTGGACTGCCAGCCGTTCTATTTTGCTGTTGTACTGGAGCCGACAGTTATCTCGTTCGAATTGTTGATCCGAACGCGAAAGCGGATTCGATGCGACTGTATCCATTATGTCAATGAGGAACAGAGGGACT
>DAOURD010000143.1:0-4986 GCA_030625295.1 Desulfobacterales bacterium
TGGGTCGGATTTGGCCGATCCGATTGAGCAAAACCACAGGAATAGCTGGCTATTTCGCGGATTTTGCGAATGAGTATCGGTCGAAGACGGCCTGAAGCTGAGATGCCAAAATGGTAAGTTATTTTTGCGTGAGCCCTTAACCATGAATTCATTCTGTGACGGCTATTTGGTCCAATTTTCTACTTTCAATTTTTTAATTCGCTTGAATTCCTTATCATTATTGGTAGCTAGAATTAAGTTGTGACTTAAGGCATGAGCCGCAATTAGCAAGTCAAGTGGTCCAATGGGCTGACCTCGTTTCTCTAACTGAAAACGAATATCCCCATAAGTTTTTGCAGCCATTTCATTATAAGTAAGAATTTCAAGAGGGGCTATAAACTCCTTCAAACGCTGCTGATTTTTTTCTCGATGCGTGCTTTTCGCAACTCCATATTCAAGCTCAGAAATTGTAATCGTTGATATACCGATCTCCCCCAGGTCAAATTTCTTAAACTTCTTAATGACCTCTGCCGGGCGCTTATTCATGATGTAAATGCAAATATTGGTATCAATCAAATATTTCATCAAGCCCCGCTCTCTTTTGTTGGATTTCTGGTTGATTTCGTCGAATCATGAAGGGTTCGTCATACTTCATCAGATTTTGTTCCCAGATGTCCCAAAGAGATCGATTTTTTGGAATCAAGAGTACTCCTTCTGAAACCTTCTTTATATATACTTCATTCCCCTCAAACCGATAGGCTTTAGGCAATCGAACGGCTTGGCTCCGTCCATTGGCAAATAATTTGGCTGTTTCCATATTTTCCCCCACTTGATTTTTTGGTTTATACCAAGAAATATATATCATATTTATGCAAAAGTCAAGATATATATCATAACTAACTACAGGACAAAAAAATTAGACAGGATAGACAGGATGAACAAGATTATTTTTATTTTTAATTCCTGTTTATCATTCTTCGACCTGTCGGGCAGGTCAGGCAAATGTCGAGAGGGCTCAGGCCTGCCCGCCATTTGGGGTCGATGACAAGTGGGCGATGGCAGGCGGGTGAGGCGGAGCGGTCCTCAAGCTTTCATGTTTTTCACGTCCATGGCAGAAATTGGTTGCCACTACGTAAATCCAGAATGCGCTATAGATATTTATATGTCCTATCGGTTTCTTTATTGTTAATCTTGAAAAAACATAGCTTCGATGCGTCGAAAATTTTAGGACTTGCTGTAATGACAGTACATTATCGGTATTCTGCGAACCCGGTAACACCTATTCCATCTCGATAATACTTGCGAAATTTGGGATAACGTGGCGAACTTAGCTCCGGTTCGCCCCGTTTTTTATCCCCAATATTCCATCATTAGTGTATTGATGGCATGCAAGAATTACGCCTATTACCCGAAAATCTACCTCGCCAGACAAATTGCACTGGAACGTGAATCTTTGCGCGTTGCTCTCAAAAAAAGCAGGCGGAAAGCCGATCCATTTTCCTCTGTTTTCTGTGGCATCCACATTCCATGTCGGGTTTTTCCGCTGACTACTGATAAGGGACCACTGACATTGCCTATTGCAGGACCTGGGCATAAATGGTAGAGGACAGTACATTTGTCGGACAGCTCGGCTATGTGCCGTAAAGGGATTTCAGGTGCGAGCAGTTGTTCAGCGAGTGACAGCGTGCGAGGTTCGTGTGAACGATCAAACCGTGGGGCAGATCGGACCGGGGCTCCTTGTACTATTAGGGGTTTCGGTATCTGATGAGGAGAAAGACGCGGATTATCTGGCAGACAAGATCGCACACCTGAGAATCTTTGAAGATGATGCCGGCAAGATGAACCGCTCCCTCGTTGATACAGGTGGCGAGATCATGGTCGTTTCGCAGTTTACTCTCCTGGGCGATTGCCGTAAGGGTCGGCGGCCATCGTTCGTAGGAGCAGCCCCCCCGGAAAGGGCTGAGAAACTTTACGAGTACTTTGTGGGCCAGTTCAGGCTTAAGGGGATCCCTGCAGCCACAGGTCAGTTCCAGGCCATGATGGCCGTGTCGCTGGTGAATGACGGGCCGGTAACACTGATTATTGAAAGTAAGTAATGAGATATGTCTGAACTTCACCAGGGTTTGGTCTTTCCTAAGGTTCCTCCCACCTCTCCGCTTTTTCCAAAACATGTTGTCCAGAATGCCGTGATGGAACAGATTGAATAATGCGCAACAATGCGCAAATAAGGCACATTTTGAGTTGCGCATTATGGAGCCTCCACCAAAATAGAAAATGCAGTTCTAACAGACCAAGAGATAGAATGGATCGATACGGCCTTGAACAAAAACGGTAAAGTAACCGCGTTTGAGGAGAACAGAGGTTCATGTATATTCTCTGCTAAAAACTCACGGTAAGCGCCACATAGGGACCGGACATATCATAATCAAAGACCACATCATCCTCATCTATGTCTATGACAAATGTTTTATAGCCTCCGTGAATATCTATGAACGGGAAGGGAGTCCATGATATATCACCCATGACCTCATAAATTGTATTTCCCGAATAGCCGATGGCAGTTCCCCTTATTCTGGCCTCCAGGATATCAGCCAGTATGCCTACATGCAGATTAAGACCAAGCATGGGAATGGGGAGGGTGAAATCTTCTTTTTCATCACGTGGTGTTGCGGCTCCTGGTGTAGTCTTCAGTCTGACATCACCTTCTAAATACTTGACCTGTAAGACACCACCCAAAGAAAAACCGGCCAGTATGTTTTCCAGATCCAAGAGATCGTATTGATAGTGAAAGTCAATCATCGTGTATTCAATTGAGGAATCTACTATGTAACCCGCCTTGTATTCCTTTCCTTTAAAAACGATTTTCTCTGAAAGTTCCTTTCTGCCCGAATAGTCGATTTCCGTATAGGTCAAAGAGAGATGATGGTCACCAACCCCGACAAAAGCCTCAACAGACGGGTAATTCTCATCATCGATTCCAAGGCCCTTATCAAAATCAATGGTTGTGCCTTCTATACCGGCCTCATCCACTTTTAGGTTACCGTCAAGTGATGGAAACCAGTAGTAGCCTCTTGCCCCAACCTCAAAAGCCAATGATGATACTGGTAAAAGCAGTACAGCTAACAACAAAGATAGAGCCAGGTAAATCCTTTTCATTAGCCTCCTCCTTCTTTTAGAAAGTTGTTTTCGTTATCAACTATCTTCTTAGGATAGCTTATGACTGATTGATGTTTTCCTCTGGCCTCACTTGCAACAACAATACCAAAGCGAGCCATAAATGATAACAACTCGCTTTTTTGGTGGGCCGAACTTAGGGGGAAATGGACTTGTGTGTCAACACAAAAAATCATAACTTCTCAATAACTTGAGGATTGTGCTCGTAACCTCTCAATAACTGGAGGTTTGCCTCCTCACAGTGTACCCTCTCCTCCGGCAACACGGTTGCCTCGGTCCATAACAACCTCGATTTGGAGCAAGGCAACCGTGTTGCCGGAGAGGGTTTAGCCCGCCCTGGCGCGACATGCTTAAATTAATCTAGTAAGCCTACAATCCCGGTCTGGGCCAGGGGTGAGGGGACGCAATATATCCCCGAACTTTTTGAGAAGATACTTGTGCTCCCCCTCAGTTCGCCAAAAAGACGGCGGATTTTCAATCTGCCCTTTTCCGCCTCAGGCAGAGAGAGGGTATGGCATCAATTGCGTCTTCTGGCGTTGTGACATAGTGAATCCCCTCCATGTTTGGCCAAGTGTGGAGGCCTATTACTGGCTTTCCCAGTTTCAAGGCAATGCTGATCTCAGATAGGGTGCCGTATCCGCCGGAGATCGCTACCAGGATGTCAGAGCTTCGTACGACCAAAATATTTCGGGCATGGCCCAGGTCGGTCACGATCGGAATGGTGACATACTGATTGGTGTGGGCCCTGTCAGGACCAGGAAGGATACCCACTGTCTGTCCCCCTGCTTCACAAGCACCGCGGCAAGCACCTTCCATGACACCGCCCAGCCCGCCACATACGAGGATGGCACCCATCCTGGCTATTCCAACCCCGACCTCTCGTGCCAGTTCATAAATCTCGTTGTTGCAGTTACCTGCCCCGATTACGCCGATCATCTTCATAGCCTTATCTCCTCCAACAATCTGATGTCTCTGAATTGTAACTCCTCAATAACTTAGGGCTTACCCCCTCACCCTGCCCTCTCCCCCACGGGGGAGAGGGTTTGGGTGAGGGGGGATCAACAAATACCCGGACTTTTTGAGAAGTTACTCTGAATTTCTACAACTCATTGAAATAATAGCGCTTTGTTTTGCAGATTGCAAACGCCAAATCCTCCGCCCCCTCCTTTTTGCGTATCATTTTAGCCTTATGAAACAACACGATTGAAGGGAGCTCGAATGATGATCAGATTTTGAACTGGGTAACTGTCTGAGGGCCTTAGTGAGCATTGAGAAAGAACGGGGAATCATACAGGCCGTACTCAAATGTTCAACCAAGATCGAATTTCCCCGGTACGATTTAACATGTGATTGCAGTTCTTTCTTTAGGCTCACTTAGGTCCGAGTTTTACACGGTTCAAAATCTGATTATCGTTCGAGCGACCGTGTTTTCAAAGACCTAAAGTGTTATTTTTGCTTTTTCTTTGGTTGTTTGTTACCGTCGGGCATGCGAAAAGACTCTCCCAACGTCCTTGTGATCAACCCGTGGATACATGATTTTGCGGCCTATGATTTCTGGGCCAGGCCGATGGGACTCCTCATCATCGCCAGTATCCTGAGGATGCATGGGTATCAAGTGAGCTATATCGACTGTTTGGACCGGTTTCATCCCGAAGTATCACACCCCGGCAAAGCCGGTCGGTTCGGCAAGGGGCACTATCTGAAAACACGGATTCCAAAACCCGAAAGGCTATACGATGTGCCCAGGAATTATTGCAGATACGGCATACCGGAAACATTGGTGCGCAAGGCCATCAACGACAGCCCGAGGCCGGAGGTGGTCCTTGTGACCTC
>DAOURD010000084.1:0-5926 GCA_030625295.1 Desulfobacterales bacterium
CGCACAATAGCGGTCTGGTTGTCTGTGACATTCAAGGCGTCGCAGCAATGCTTAAGGAGTTCCCCTTTTCTCTGAACGACCTTGGACGAAGTCCCCTTTGGAGGCCCGGCCTCTGCTGTAACAGCGAACTGGCCGCTTTCCAACAGTCTTTCCAAATTACTCCCTGACTTCATGACTTAAGATCCTCTCTGACCATCTTTCTGGGTCCGCCGTGTCCGGCCGGTGACCAGTCTTTAACGGGAAAGATCTCTTCCAGCATCTCCAGCCGATTAAGCCTGGTGAGGCGATCAATGATCAATTGCCACACGCAATCAACGTCTTTGCTGATTTCGCATTTCCCATTCATAGACCCCCCGCACGGGCCATTGAGAAGCTGCTTGGAGCACCTGGCAATAGGGCACAGGCCGGCTGTTTTGTCTAAGATACAATTCCCGCAGCCAGCGCAACGTTCTGACCAGACTCCCAGTTCCTCGGTCACGCCTAAGAAGGTTGTATTGCAGCCAGGCAAGATTACCTTGTCCTGGAATCGTTCGGCTAGCATCTGCACCCCGGCCCCACACGCCAAAGAAAGTACGGCGTCCGCGTCAGCCACCTTGTCTCCGGCCAGGTCAACAAATTCAGGCTCACACTGCCGATCAAGCGATTCTTCATCTATAACAATGTCACGACCCTCTTTTTTCCTGGCGATCCTGATGAGAGAGGCAAGTACGGAAACTTCCTTGGGACCGCCGGTACTGCATACCGCGACACACCCTTTACAACCGACTACCAAAATCTTTTGATAGTCCCTGATCATGTCAAGGATTTCCTCGATCGGTTTCATCTCTGCAATAATCATGTGTTTTCCTCTGACCCCTTCTCTCCATATCTTCTCAATAAGTTACACTAATTGAACGTCTCGGAAATTCTACAACCTATTGACATTATAGCGCTTTATTAGCTTGGCTGCGATCCCGAGAAAGGAATGATGGAATATTGGAATATTGGAATGATGTAGAGGATAAAAAGACCAAAATCCGCTCAAACCCATTATTCCACCATTCCACCATTCCAGTATTCCAATTGCGTAGAGAAGCGGAGCAGTTCGATATTACCCCTCTCTTCGCAAAGGGCTCGGCCCAAGGGTTTTGATCCTCTCTGTCATCTCGTTGGCGATCTCGGCAAAACGAGGGCCCTCAGCAGAAGAGAGGTTAAACATTTCTACGCGTTCTTCCTCGATACCAATTCTGCCTAACAGGTTTTTGACATACCGGACCCTGTTTTTGGCCTTGAAGTTGCCTTCAACAAAGTGACAACCTCCCTCCAGGCACCCGGCCACCAGGACCCCGTCTGCGCCATTCTCCACGGCGCGCAGGATATGTATGACATCTATCCTGCCGGTACACGGCACGAGAACAATGCGGATGTTTGGAGCATATTTCAAACGCATGGACCCGGCCAGGTCTGCTGCTGCATAAGCGCAGTACTGGCAACAAAAAGCGATAATCTTAGGTTCAAATTCTTTCATAACATGCATCAATCTTGGCCATAATCTGCTCTGTAGTAATACTGGCAAGCGTAATGGCCTGGTAAGGGCACTCTGCCGCGCACACACCGCAGCCGTGGCATTTATCTGCGTCTATTTGAGCCACACTCTCCTCATTGATAAACGGAACGCCATAGGGACAGGTGCGCACGCAGGTCAAACAGTTACCGCACAAATCAGGATCTACCACAGCCACCGCTCCGCTTAAGGTTCTCTCTTTGTGCGCAAGGATGGTGCAGGCCCTCGAGGCTGCTGCTTCGGCTTGCGCGATGCTCTCTTCAATCGGCTTGGGGTAGTGGGCCATGCCGGCCAGGAAAATACCCTCATTAGCAAAATCGACCGGTCTGAGTTTGGCATGGGCCTCCATGAAAAACCCATCCTCGTTAAGGGGCAGCTTATAAATACGGGCCAGGGACGCATTGTCTCGCGGCACAATGGCAGAAGCGAGCACGACGAGGTCAGGAGTGATTACGACATTCCGACCCAGGATGTGATCCTTGACAGTCACCAGGAGCCCTGTATCACTTTTCTCAACTTCAGGTTTTAGTTCCGGGTTGTACCGAATAAAGATGACCTCGCTGCGCCTGGCTTCTTTGTAAAGTTCCTCTCGCTGCCCATAGGTACGAATGTCCCGGTAAAGGACAAATACACTCATTTCCGGGTTCATTTCCTTCAATTTTAGGACAGATTTCATCGTGTGGGTACAACAGACCTTGGAGCAATAAGGCCTTTCCGGTTCCCTGGACCCTACGCACTGGATAAAGACAGCGGTTTTTGCTTCTGCAACCTTTTTGTCTCCTTTGCTGATGGCCGTATCGAGTTCAAGGTGAGTCAAAACCCTTTTATCCTCTCCGTAAAGATATTCAGTGGGCTTATATTCTTTCCCACCCACGGCCACGACCACGGCTCCATGCTCCAGGGTAATATCAGTACCGTTTTGGGAGATAGTCGTTTCGAAATTCCCGACAAACCCGGAGGCTTCTTTAACGCCGGACTCTTTGTACACATCAATCAACGCATGACCATCCACGCGGCGGACCATCTCTTTTACATTGCCTGCGATTTCATCTCCTCTCCAGGTATTGAGGAGCTGAAGGGCATTCCCTCCCAGTTCTTTTGATTGCTCCACAAGGTATGTACGGAACCCCTGCTCGGCCAGGCCAAGGGCCGCCGTCATGCCGGAGATACCGCCTCCGATCACCAGGGCCTTATCGTCCACCGGAACGGTTGGCTGGGGCAATGACTGCATCAGCCGGGCCCTGGCAACCGCCATGCGCACAAGATCCTTTGACTTCTCAGTTGCCGCGGCCGGATCCTGGTAATGGACCCAGGAACACTGATTTCTGATGTTGGCCATCTCCAAAAGGTACTTGTTCAGACCTGCCTCCCTGAGGGTTTCCTGAAACAGCTCTTCGTGTGTCGTGGGTGAGCAGGAAGCAATTACAACCCGGTTCAGTCTTTCCCGCTGGATTACCTCTTTCATATTTTCCTGGGTGTCCTGGGAACAGGTAAAGAGATTCTCTTCTGCGAAAACGACTCCGGGCAGCGTGTGGGCGTACTCAGCAACTTTCGGCACATCCACAACTCCCCCGATGTTGATACCGCAGTTGCACACAAAGACCCCGATCCGGGGATCTTCAGAGGATACGTCTTTCTCTTCAGGATAGGTCTTTTCCCTAACCTGCGTGCCACGGACATCCGACAGGACTTCTTCCGCCTTGCAGGCAGCAGCGCTCGCTTCCATAACCGAATAGGGAATATCCTTGGGTTCCTGGAAGGCCCCGCACACGTAAATGCCTTTTCGGGAGGTCTCAACAGGACTGAAAACTCCAGTCTGTACAAAGTGGTTCTGGTCCAGTTGAATTTCCAGGCGTTTGGCCAGTTCGATCAGACTTTTGGGCGTTTCCAGGCCTACCGAGAGAACAACCAGGTCGAATCTCTCAATCCGGATGTCACCGTTTTCATCTGCATATCGCAAGACCAGATCGTGAGTCTTCGGGTCCTCTTCGATGGTATGAATCCGCGAGCGGATAAACCTGACTCCATGGTCTTCCCTGGCCCGGTCGTAATACCCTTCGAACTCTTTCCCATAGGTCCTCATATCTATGAAAAAGATGGCCGTATCCAGATCATGCTCGGCATGTTCCTTGGCAATAACGGCCTCTTTAATCGCATACATACAACAGACCGATGAGCAATAGGGGTGGTCGCATCGGTTTATGTCCCTGGAGCCGATGCACTGCAGCCAGGCGATCTTTTGGGGTTCCTTCTGATCTGATGGTCTCCGGAGATGACCTTCATAGGGTCCGGTGGCGCTCAGAATACGCTCAAACTCCATACTGGTGACTACATTGGGGAATTGGGCATAGCTGTACGTATCCAGACCGCTCGGGTCAAACGTCTCACTCCCGAGGGAAAGTATAACGGACCCGACATTGATATCAAACAACCTATCTGTCATAGCGTGGTTTATGGCCTGGGCCTTACAGGCCTCCACACACTGAAAACACTCACAGCATACACCGCAGTCAAGACAACGACCAGCCTCTCTCTTTGCTGCTTCCTCATCCAGTGACAGGTTGCACTCTTTAAAGCTTCTTATCCTTTCGGCAACATCAAGGGTAGGGATCTTAGCCCGGGGTATCTTAGGTTCTTCAGTATCAATAGGCCGGTAATCCTTTTCCGAATCCTTACCGGAATCTTCTCGGGAAGATGATGGGATCTCTTTGCCTTGCAGATAGGCAGAAATGGAGGCTGCTGCCTTTTTCCCTTGAGCGATTGCCTCAATCACTGTCTTTGGGCCGGTAACCACATCGCCGCCTGCAAAGACCCCCTTCTTTGTTGTCTCAAGGGTATCCGGGTTAACATTCAGCAGGCCATCTTCCGAGAATTTGATCTCATCAAGGTCAGCAGCAAATAATTTATCAACTCTCTGCCCGATAGCAGCAATAATATGATCTGCCGGGATGAAAAACTCCGACCCGTCTATGGAAACAGGCATTTGCCTGCCAGAGGTGTCCGGCTCCCCAAGCCTGTTTCTGACGCACTCCAGCCCTTTGAGGATTCCATTATCCCCTACGATCTTTTTCGGTGTTACCAGAACATGGAGATGCACACCTTCCTCTAATGCTTCTTTAATCTCGAAGGGGTCCGCAGGCATCTCACCCCGGCTTCGCCTGTAAACGACATGAACCTCCTCAGCACCTAAACGGACCGACACCCTGGCAGCATCAATGGCCGCATTACCTCCACCAATGATGATAACCTTTCCGTTGATCTCATTGATGGTCCCTAAGTTTACGTGTTTCAGCCAGGGAGCACATTGATAAAAATCCTTAAATTCATCTTCCCCGGGAATATTTAGCTTCATCCCTTTATGGGCACCGGTTGAGACATAGACCGCCCCATAACCCTCTTCAAAAAGGTCATCTATTGTCCTATCTTTTCCTATGGGGCTATTTGTCTTTATCTCAACACCAAACCGCTTTATGTTCTCGATCTCAGTATGCAAAATCTCTCGGGGGAGACGATATTCCGGGATGCCAAGTGCAAGCATTCCTCCAGGTACTTCAGAGGCCTCAAATATGGTAGGCTTGAATCCGTCCAATGCCAGAAAATAGCCTGCTGTAAGGCCACTCGGACCTGATCCGATAATAGCAACTCTTTCTTTTCGGGGTGTGATTTCCGGAACGGGCAGGGAAAGGATATCGACCTGGTCAGCGGCGAACCTCTTCAACTCCTTAATGGAAACAGGCTCGTCAACCTCACAGCGCCGGCATTCCTGTTCACAAAACCGTACACATACCCTTCCCAGAACACCTGGAAGGGGCATATCACGCATGATTATCTCAATTGCTTCCTTATATTTTCCGGCTTTAACCATGGCCACATAGCCCTGGACATTGATATGGGCCGGACAAGCAAAAATGCAAGGAGGGCGGTCTTTTTTGTCAATGGAATATACACGTGGAACGCTCTGTGGATAAGGAAGGTAAATTGCGGCCCTCATGCATAAGGCCTGGTTGTATTCATCCGGGACACTTACCGGGCAGACTTGAGCACAATCCCCACATCCGGTACATTTATCAAGATCAATATAGCGTGCTTTTTGATATATCCTGACCTGGAAGTTACCCTCTTCACCACCAATGCTCTCCATCTCGGAAAGGGTCAATATCTCGATATTCAGGTGCCGGCTGCACTCCACAAGCTTTGGCCCTATGATACACATGGAGCAGTCGTTTGTGGGAAATGTCTTGTCCAACTGCGCCATCTTGCCGCCAATACCCGATGATTTTTCAACCAGGTATACGTAAAACCCTGAGTCTGCCAGATCAAGAGCCGCCTGTATGCCGGCGATACCACCACCGACAACCATGACCGCCCCGACCTTGCTCTCTG